>CAYFXP010000406.1:0-12381 GCA_964346935.1 uncultured Syntrophobacterales bacterium | reverse complement strand
CTGATCAACGCAACGGCCGTCTTCTCCCCTATCCCGGGAACCCCGGGGATGTTATCTATGGAATCTCCCATGAGGGCCATGACATCCGTTATCTCGCCAGGTGCCACGCCATATCGCTCGACCACCTCCCGTGGCCCGAAGGAGCGATTCTTCATGGTGTCCAGGGTACGAATATGCTCATCGACCAGCTGCAACATGTCCTTGTCACCCGTCACGATGATGACATCTACTCCCTGTTTGGCGGTCTCCTTGGCGATGGTCCCTATGACGTCGTCGGCCTCGTAACCCTCCTTCTCGATGGCCGGTATGTTATAAGCCTCGATAATCCGTTTAATATACGGAATCTGAGGCTCTAAACCCTGGGGCATGGCAGGACGGTTGGCCTTATAATCGGAATAGATCTCCTCCCTGAAAGTCGGGCCCTTGGCATCGAAGATCACCGCGACATACTCCGGGCTCATCTCCCTGAGGACCCTCAGCAGCATGGAGGTAAAACCGAAGATGGCATTGGTGGGAAAGCCCTTTGACGTGGATAACTGCCCGATGGCATAAAAGGCCCTGAATACGTAAGAGCTCCCGTCAATGAGGAAAAGCCGTGGTATCTCTGCCATATCAGATTATATTTCCGTAGGTTCGGCGAAGAGATGCGGGAAAGACAGAGGGTGAAAAATTCCTTCCCTATGGGAACGCCATCATTTCATCCCAGGAGAGGGTATAGGTGGATTCGATTACCACCTTGGCTTTTTGCCCTATACATGGCATCATCAGCCAATTTTACGAAGCTCTCCATATTGATATCGGCCTCAAATTCGGCCAGGCCTATGCTAACGGTAATATTCCCGAGATTGGCATTCTCCACCATCCCCCTAAGCCTTTCGGCTATTTCAGAGGCGCGATCCGCCTTCACCCCGATGAGAATGACGGCAAACTCATCCCCCCCGTATCGGTATCCTGAATCCACCTTCTGCCTGATGCACTGGGCGACGATCTTCCCGATCTTCTCCAACACCTTATCGCCTTCGATGTGTCCGCGGGTATCATTGTAATTCTTGAAATTATCCAGGTCGAACATCATGAGGGAAAGGGGGATTTTCTGACGTTTGGCTCGGATCGTCTCCTCCTCCAATTTCTTGTAGAAATACCTGTAGTTATAGAGTCCCGTCAAATCGTCGGTAATGGAAAGCCTCCTCACCTCCTCTTCAAGGCGTTCCTTTTCCCTCACTATCCAAGATTTCTCGATACATCGGTTGACGATATGAACCAGGTGATCCATCTCAAAGGGCTTCTTGACGAAATCCGACGCCCCTTCCTTGAGGGCCTGGATGGCATTGTCCACGGTCGCGTATGCCGTAAGCATCACCACGGATTGATCCGCGCTCTCCTTCTTAATCTTCCGGAGCGCCATGTTCCCATCAATCCCAGGGAGGTTGATATCCAAGAGGATGACGTCGGGCTTTATCTGGCTCGCTTTCCGAACACCCTCCTCTCCCGTGTACGCCGTGAATACCTCGTGGCCCTCTGATTCGAATAACCTCTGGATGATATCGACAGTATCCGGGATATCGTCGATGACGAGGATCTTGGCTCTCACATCCTTTTTCCCCTTTCCCATTTACCCTCCTACTTGGCCAGCGGTACGGTAAAATAGAAACTACTCCCCTTTCCGACCTCGGAATTTACCCAAACCTTTCCCCCATGTTCCTCGACGATATTCTTTACGATGGTCAACCCCAAACCCGTCCCGCCATGCCTTCTGCGGTCAACCTGGTAAAACTCATCGAAAACCTTTTCCCATTGATCCTCCGGGATTCCGACCCCGGTGTCGGAGACCTCCGCCAAGACTACATCGTCTTCTTGTCGGGCCCCAATTCTCACTTTCCCGCCCGGCGGGGTGAATTTGAACGCGTTCGACAAGAGGTTGATGTAGATATCGTGGAGCCGATTCCTATCGGCGTTGACGTGAATGTCCCTGGGAATTTTGATCCTTATGTCAATGCGTTTCTCGACGGGCTTGATCTCCTTTACATATTCTTTGACGGCCTTCAGGAGGTTCACCTCCTCCACCAGGAGATCGATCTTTCCAGCCTTGATTCTGGCCATATCCAGCATGTTTTCCATAATCTCCTGGATCCGATTGGTATTCCTCTGAATGGTCTGCAGGTATTGGCGCAAATTCCTCGGTATCGGTCCTTCCCTTCCGCTGAGGATGAAATCAACGTTGGCCTTGATGGCGGTTAAGGGAGTTTTGAGCTCGTGGGATGCGGTACCGAGAAACTTGGACTTCATCTCATCCAATTCCATCAACTCCCGGTTGGCCTTTTCCAGCTCCTTTTTGGCCTCATTGATGTCCTCCAAGATGTTGAGCGTGGCGATTCGAGCCTCGGACAATTCCTCCACATTGCGCTCGAGTTCCATCGTCCTCTCCTCAACCTTCCTCTCCAGGGTCCTGCTATAATCCTCCAACTCCCTCCTCGAATCCTCCAGTTGTCTCAACATCTGGTTGAACGATCTGGCCAAATCCCCGATTTCGTCATTAGTGCTGATGGCCACGGGGTGGCCCAAATCCCCCTTTGAAATACTCTTCGTCGCCGATACCAGCTGGCCAATGGGTTTGACGATGATATCCACAAGGAAAATGGTGACGAGGATTCCAATTCCCACCACTGCGAGGATCAGAATCCCGACGTTTCTCTTAACTTCGGCCAGTTCTCTATCCATCTGGTACAGCGAAAGCCCCAGGTGAGCAACTCCGACAGCATTCTCGGGAACAGGCTCCTTTATCAGTTCTTCCCAAAGCTGGGATATTTTGTCCCATTCAAACCTTAAATCCCGCGATAAGACGGGTGGCTGGGATTTCGGTTGTGGAATCTCATCTCCTCGCCATTCCTTAGCCTGAATAGGCATGGAGAAGACCATCAGGTGGAGCTCCCTCTTTCCTCCCGCATAGGCCGGTGAATATGCTTTGCCACCAGCAACTCCCCATGCGTGCACTAAACAGAACACCACCTCTTCTTCACCTACCGGCCCTCTGACAAGGGTTTTCAGCATCTTCCGGTTCTTGGCCAGCACGGGATAGAGACTGCTATGGGCAAGGGCGCGAACGAGGGCCTCGCCCTTGTGCCTCAGGTTGCCCTGAATCATAGCGACTTCCCGTTTAATGAAAAACCAGCTCATGGTAATGGAGGTCAACATGATCAGAAGGACGATGGTCACTATGAACTTTAAATGGATGCCGAACCGTACTCCTCCTCTTCCCAGAAATCCCCTCACTTTTGCCGACACCCAGTTCACCGACCCTCCCCTAAGTCGCTATGGCCTTCTTATCCATTTCATCGTCGCCACAAAACCCTTCTGTTTTGAGGCGATGCTCCTCCATCGATTCAGCAGCCCGTGCGCTTCGGCTCATAAATACAATATGGTTCCTCTGCCAGAAAATCCCCCGTTGTCTCAAAGGCCCTCGCTCGACATCCCCCACATACCTTTCGATATTCACAATAACCGCACTTTCCCCCGTAATTGTCCTCATCCCGGAGATCTTTGAAGTACTCACACTCCGTCCATATCGATTCAAGGGAATCCTCCCTCACATCCCCACAGTCCAGCTCCAGGTAACCACAGGGTTGAACGCTTCCCGTACTGGAGATGAAACAGAATGAGATTCCGCCCAGGCATCCACGCGTGACGGCATCGAGGCCATAGTGCTCAGCCGTTATGGTCTTCCCTTCCCGTCGAGCCCGCTGTCTTAGAATTCGATAGTAGTGGGGGGCACAGGTCACCTTCAGGTGGAGGGAGACGTGATCCCTCTGGTCATAGAACCAGTTTAATGTTTCCTCGTAATCATGAGGAGAAATGGCCTCGTCCTGTAATTCCTTGCCCCTACCCGTTGGAACCAACAAAAACAAGTGGTGAGCGACTGCCCCCAGATCTACGGCCAAATCAAGGATTTGGGGGAGTTGATAGAGGTTGCGTTGGGTAACCGTCGTGTTGATTTGAAACTCTAACCCAACCTTCTTCGCACACCGAATCCCCCTTAACCCGCCTTCGAAGGACCCCTTTACGCCTCGGAACTCATCGTGGCTTTCGACATCAGATCCATCTAAGCTGATGCTAATCCTCCGTATGCCCGCTGCTACCAACCTTCCGGCACTCTCCTCAGTGAACAAGGTCCCATTAGTGGCCAATACTATCCGCAGCCCCTTCCCCGTTCCATATTCGGCTATCTGGTACACATCCGGTCTCAACATCGGCTCACCACCTGTTAAAATGACAATGGGGTTTGAAAAGGAAGCGATGTCGTCCACGACCTGGAGGCACTCTTCCGTGGTGAGCTCCTCGGGATAGGGACCCTCACCCGACAGAGCCCTACAGTGCAAACAGGAGAGATTACATCCACGGGTAACCTCCCAAGCCACCATTCTCAATGGTGGCGCAGGAAGTCGCTCCCGAGTTAACCCTCTCATAACCGCTTAGCAACCTCTTTGGCGAAATAGCTCAGGATGAAGTCGGCCCCTGCCCGTTTGATGCTCAAGAGAACTTCCATCATCGCCCTCTCCCCATCGATCCATCCCAACTGGGCGGCTGCCTTGATCATTGCATACTCCCCACTCACGTTATAAGCCGCCACCGGGATATCGAATTCCTCCTTCACGCGGGAAATGACGTCCAGATAGGGGAGGGCGGGCTTAACCATTATTATGTCAGCACCCTCCTGGATGTCCAGGCGAACCTCTCTCAGCGCTTCGCGGGCGTTGGCAAAGTCCATCTGATAGGATCTCCGATCCCCGAATTGGGGTGCCGATTCCGCCGCTTCCCTGAAGGGGCCGTAGAAACTGGAGGCGAATTTGGCCGAATATGCCAGAATTGAAATTTCGCTAAACCCATTTTCGTCAAGTGCCTTTCGGATGGCCCCAACCCTGCCGTCCATCATATCGGAGGGGGCCACCATATCCACACCGGCCCTTGCGTGGGACAGCGCCTGTTTTGCAATCAATTCCAACGACGGATCGTTCAGGATTTGATCGCCCTCCACCACACCGCAATGCCCATGACTTGTGTATCCACACAGGCAGACGTCCGTAATCACGAGGAAATCGGGAAACTCCTCTTTGATCGCCCTGACTGCCCTTTGGATAATACCATCATCGGAATAGGCCTCCGAGCCCATCTCATCCTTTCTCTCCGGAATCCCGAACAGGACTACACCCGGTATTCCAAGGCCCGCCGCCTCTTCGATCTCCTCAATGATATGATCAATGGAGAGCTGGAATTGCCCCACCAGGGACGAAATAGGGATCTTTACCCCCTTCCCCGGGCGGACGAATAAGGGATAGAGGAAATCATCGACACTGAGGCCCGTTTCCCTCATGAGCCTCCTGATACGTTCGTTCTTTCTCAATCTCCTTAGACGGACCTGGGGGAAATTCATCCTGCCTCCCTGTTCGCAAGCAAATTTAGGACCTAACTTTATTTATATCCCATTTTGCCCATATTGTCCAGTGAAATTAATGAGATAGACTATTGCTCCGTTGCCCAACAGATGGCCATGGGAATGAACTTACCGAAGAATCCAACACCGTAGGGGGAGGACCATGAGCACTATGGAGTGAAGATAAAGAAAAAGGGGGTGCCGGGATCCCTAAAGGGAGATGGAGGGCGAACAGGAGATCAGGTTTTACCCGTGAAGTAGTCAACGATGGCCTCGGTGAGAGCCCCAATGGTAAAGGATTTGGGGATAATGTGTGGGGTTATTCCGCGTCTCCGAAGGGTATTTGCAGTAATTGGACCAATGGCTGCTATGGCCACTCCGGCGAACGGGGGTTTTAATCCTACCTTCTCCCGGTACATGCGGAGCAAATTCTCCACCGTTGAGGAACTCGTGAACGTAACGACATCAATCTTATTCTCCTGAAACACCCTCTCTATCTCCTTTGCATTGATAATGGGCACTATCGTTTGATAGACCTCAACTACATCCACGCTAGCCCCCAATTTCCGCAATTCCTTTGGGAGCAGGTCTCGCGCCTTCTTTGCCCTGGCTAGCAATATTCTCCTTCCCTTGAGTTGCTCAACTCCAAATCTCCCAGCCAGGGCCTCAGCATAATACTGATCGGGAACTATGTCAACCCTCACTCCTACCTTTTCCGCCTCCTGAGCGGTCCTCGGCCCTATTGCGCAGACCCGAAGATCCCTGAACTCCGCCAATCTCCGTTTCTTTAGCCTTAGCCGCTTGAGGAAAAATTTGACCCCATTGGTGCTCGTAAAAATGAGCCAGTGGTAGGTTCCCAAGTTGTCTATTGCCCTGTCTACACGCTCCCAGCTATCGGGGGGAACGATCTCAATGGTTGGGAACTCGATCACGTGGGCCCCATAATTGTTGAGCAACTGGGAGAGTTCCCCTGCCTGCCCCCGGGCCCTTGTGATGACTATCCTCTTTCCCAACAGGGGTTTTTCCATGTGTCTCTTCCATCTATAACGCGCGAGCGATTTCTTTTTCGTAAATCTCCCTCAATATCTCATCCGCACCACGAGAGAGAAGGTTCTCGGCTAAGGCCATTCCCAACTCCTCTGCTTTCCCCATCTCCCCCTCAACCGCGCCCTTAATCAACTTCCTTCCATCAAGGGTCCCCACGAGTCCCCTCAGCACCAATATGCCGCCGTCCAAAACGGTTCCTAAGGCGGCTATGGGGACTTGGCACCCTCCTTCAAGTTTCTTCAAAAAGGCCCTTTCCGCCCATACGGACATATGAGAGGACTCGTGATCGAGAATGTTGAGGTACTGGTTGACTTCATCATCATCGACCCGGGTTTCAATCCCCATGGCTCCCTGCCCAATGGCGGGAAGGCATACTTCGGGCGAAATGGCTTGGGATATCCTCCCCTCCAATTTCATCCTCTTTACTCCGGCGGCAGCCAAAACAATGGCATCCAAATCCATGGCTTCCAGTTTCCTCACCCGGGTATCCACGTTCCCCCTTAGTGGTACGATGGTAAGATCCGGCCGATGGGATAAGAGTTGAGCCCTCCTTCTGAGGCTGGACGTCCCGATTTTAGCCCCGCGGGGGAGTTCCTCCAGGGTAAGATGCTTCCTTGAGATAAGCACATCCCCGGGATACTCCCTCTGGGGAATGGACTGAATGTGGAGACCTTTCGGCAATTGGACGGGGACATCCTTCATGCTGTGGATAGCCAGATCGATGCCCCTCGCCAACAGCTTCTCTTCAATCTCCTTGACAAAAAGGCCCTTTCCCCCAACTTTGGCCAAGTTGACATCAACGAGCTTATCACCCTTCGTTCTGATCCTCACCAGCGATACTCTCAGCTGGGGATATGCATGGGATAAACTCTGCCTCACCCAATTGGCTTGCCACAGGGCCAGCGGAGACCCTCTCGTGCCAATCCTAACCTCCCTCATTTCCACCCCATCCCCTCGCTTCTCCTTCCATTTTCCGGGGTGTTGCCCCAAACCCATTTCGTTCAGAGTTTCGTGTCCGTATCCGTGTTCGTGTTTCGGACCCCATCATTTGTCACTTGAATTTAATTTGAAATTTGGATTTTGACATTTGAACTTTCCGTTTTTAACCAATAAAACCAATCAAACTAATACAACCAAGTCATTGCCATTTCTCATTTGAGCTTTGACTTTTCTTACCTTAAACCTCCAGCCTTGACCTTCTCCTCAACCTCAACCTTAGCCTGCCACCTTTGACATTTGGCATTTCTCCTTCCGCCTCCACCCTCTCAACCTTAACCTTTCACCTTTGGCATTTGACATTTTGCCTTCAGCCTTCCGCCCCCAACCTCCGACCTCAAACCTCTTTCGTCTATCCGACTGCAGCACCGCATGACTGCAATACGGTATGCTTGTTCGCTCCAGGGAGGAGTTGGGAAACAGTCCCGTATCACGTTCCTATCAGAATTCCTCAAGGGTGTCAATGAAGGAGAAGCGCCAAGTCCGACGAGCGCCTCCTTAGGAAGGGGAATTCATGGAAAAACAGTGCGGGAAGGCCCTGGGTTATTGTTCCCCTGAGGGCGAAAGCGTATATTACCAGTTCCGGGTTAATCGGTAAAACTGCCAGTTCATGATGAGATAGAAGAGGGGGTGAATTCGAGGCCCCCGAATGATCCGCTTGTAAATGGAGGAAAGGGAGAAGACCCTTTTCCATGTCTTTCGTAATCCCCTCTCCAACGATTCGGGGGAAATCAACAAAGGCCGATAAACGCAGTTCAGGGAGTCGTATTTCTCCCAATCCCTGGTCAGAATTCGGCCCTCTTTCTCCAATCGCCGGAATGAATCCGTCCCCGGACATGGGGCCATAATGAAGGCAAGGGCCCAATCCAACTTGTTCTTAATGACGAAATCGGTGATGTGATCGAAGACCGTTTCGTCATCGTCGTCCAGCCCAACAATAAATGTCCCCATGATCCCAATCCCGTATTCGTGAATTCGCTCAATGGCCTCCTCGTATCTCTTCGGCTTATTGAAGTCCTTTTTCATCGCCCTTAGGTTCTTTGAGGAAAGGGACTCAAAACCGAGGTTCAAGGCGATACAGCCACTTTCGGCAAACAACTTTAGGAGCTCCTCATCATATCCCACAGAAACGGGGGCATGGCCCCACCATAGGAGGTCATACTTCTTGAGCAGGGTAAAGAGCTCCTTGGCGAATCGATGGTTAGGAACAACATTGCTGTCGATGATATACAGAAGCCTCCGTTTGAGGAAATACGGTAAGTCCTTGTTGATCAAGGAGAGAAGCCTTTTGCCCGTGGGATTCATATCGGATCCCCTGGGGAAGAGGATTTGAAGTTCCCTGTCGATCTCCTCCAAAGAGCGGCATCGGTACCGATTCCCGAAGAACTTTGAAACGCCGCAGAAATCGCACTCGTGGGGGCATCCTCTGCTCGCCTCCAGCAGCTTCAGGGGGAAATAGTGGGCTTGGTTAAGGAGATCCCTTCTGGGCAGGGGAAGGTTCTTTATGCTCACCCCTGCAGCTGGCCGGTAGAAGCGCTTTAACTCCCCCCTTCTAAAATCCTCTATTACTTGGGGCCAAGATGCCTCCCCCTCCCCAATAACGACGCCGTCCACATTTTGGATGGCCTCTTCAGGAAGCATGCTTGCATGAACTCCCCCCATAACCACGGGGACTCCTCTCCTTTTGAACTCGGAGGCTATCTCGTATGCCCGTGAAGCAACAGGGGTTTGGGCAGTGAGTCCTACCAGGTCCACCTTCTCATTGAAATCGATGCCCTCATAGGCCTCGTCGAGGATCTTAACATCGACATCCACTGGCGTAACACCGGCGATATACGGGAGGTTAAGAAAGCCCAATTTAAAGAGAAAGGCCTCTTCCCTTTTCCGTTTCCTCTCCGGCGAAATGAGGAGTACCTTCATGACATTATTTTTGTATCCAAAATCCTGGCGATGGTCAATCCCAGCTATCACGACAATTGCCGAAATTGAAACCCAGGAAGCTCCCGCTCTAAAATTGTTGACATGATTTTGAGTTTTGCTACAATACGGGGGTTCGAGTTGGTAGCCTGGCCCGTTGAAGCCCGAATAAGTCCGAGGAGCGGAAGTTTCGTGGGCCTTGCCTATCTGATTGCCAGGGATTCTGCGAGAGAAAGGGGGTGAATCACTGTTTTTGACTACCTTTCCGTTTTCTTCTTAATAAAGAGGAGGTGGCTTATGAAAAAGATAGCGACATCTTTCATGTTAATTTTGGCATTTGGTTTTGCGCTCATTTGGGGAACTTCCACGCCCGCCCCTGCCGCAGATGTGGTGATTGGCAATATCCTTCCCTTAAGCGGTCCGGTGGCACCCATTGGGAAGGTGGGCAGACAGATCCGGGAGATGGCCGTCGAGGAGATCAATGCCGCGGGTGGCATCAAATCAATGGGGGATGTCAAGCTCAAGATGATCTATGCCGACAGCCGCGGCGACCCCAAGGTGGCCATGACGGAGGCTGAGCGTCTTATCACCAAAAACAAAGTCGCCTGCATCACCGGTGCCTATCAGAGCGCTGTCACCTATCCGAGCACCGAGGTCGCCGAACGGTATAAGGTTCCCTACCTCGTTCCCGTCTCAGTCAGGGATGCGATCACGGAGAGGGGCTTCAAATACACCTTCCGGGTTGCAGCCAAAGCCTCTTGGTATGCCAGGGATCAGATCAACTTTATCAAGGCCATTCAACAAAGAACGGGGCTCGTGGCAAAGAAACTGGCCTTTGTTTACGAGAACACGGACTGGGGAACATCCACTGCGGAGGGCTGGCGGCCACTTGCTAAAGAGGCGGGCTTCGAAGTGGTGCTGGACGAGCCTTATCCAGCAAATGCCCCTGATCTCACCCCTGTGGTCCTCAAGATAAAGCGGGCAAAGCCTGACTGGATCCTGTTCGTCTCCTACATAGCCGATGCTACACTGTTGATGAACACAATTGCCGAGCACGAAGTCGATGTCATGGGAATGATCAGCAGCGGGGGAGGGCACTCCGACCCCCAGTTTATCCCAAACACGGGCAAGAACTCCCTCTACCATTTCGACGCGGTTGAATGGGAAGCGGATCTCAACCGACCTGGATTGAAAGAGACCAACGCCAAGTTCAAGGAACGCTATGGGTACAATATCAGCCCGGAGGCTGCCAACGTTTATGCCTCCATGTATGTGCTCAAGGATGCACTGGAAAGGGCAGGGTCTGCTGACCCGGAGGCGCTCCGTGACGCATTGGCTAAGACCAACTATGTCAAGGGGCCGGGCATGATCGTTCCCTATCAAAAGATCAGTTTTGAAGAATCAGGCCAGAACCCTCAAGCCCAGCTCGTTGTGGTTCAGATCCGCCAGATGCCCGACGGAAGCATCGAACGGTGTACAATATACCCGTGGACGGTCGGACGAGCGGGGTATGAACCAATCTATCCGATACCCTCATGGAAGTGGCGGAAGGTCAACGGCCGCGCTGAATAATGGAAAGCGAGGGCTCCTCAGAGAGGGGCCCCCGCTTCTCCCCTAAAGATCACTCTTCATTACTGATCAGGGAGGAAGGAACCGGGAGGGGGCATTGTGGACATTATCGTAGCCACCATCATCAATGGCATTCTGATGGGTGGAGTCTATGGATTGACGGCCATGGGGCTGACGCTCATCTTCGGTGTGATGAAGGTGATTAATTTCGCCCATGGATCCTTCCTCATGGCCGCCATGTTTGTGACGTATTACCTTTTCCAGCTTACTGGGATCGACCCGTATGCTGGACTGGTCATCATCGTGCCCTTACTCTTCGCCTTCGGTTATTTCACACAGCATGTGCTGATCCGACCGGTATTCAAGATCGAACGGGACGTACGTGAGCCCATCAGCGTCTTGATGTTGACCGCGGGACTCTGGATCTTCATGGATGCCTTCGCCCTGGCTCTTTTCGGCGCTTTTTACAAGACGATAAAGACCCCCTATAAGGGGGCTGTCCTTCACCTGGGTGATGTGATCATCAGCCTTCCTCGGCTCTATGCCTTCCTGACCACGATAATTCTGGCCATTCTCTTCTATTTATTTCTTAAGAAAACACGACTCGGCAGAGCCATCAGGGCCACTGGTCAGGATCGCGATGCCGCAAGGCTGATGGGCATCAACATCGATCGTATTTACAATGTGGCCTTTGGTATTGGCATCGCGATCGTGGGTGTTGCCGGGGCCGTGTTGATGCCTTTTTACTACGTTCACCCGGTCGTGGGGGTGGTCTTTGACATCCGGGCCTTCATCATTGTCGTCTTGGGGGGACTTGGAAGCATCCCAGGCGCACTATTAGGGGGCGTAATCATCGGTGTGGTGGAGTCTCTCGTAGCCCAGTTCATAACCGCAACGTGGACTGAGGGCATCATTTACGCCATCTTCATATCGGTCCTGTTTCTAAGACCCGAGGGGCTGTTCGGATTCAAAGCCGAGTGGTAGGGGGAAGATGTGGAAAAGGAAAGAACTCACGCAAAGCCATTGAAAATAGGCCACATAACCTGGATCGCGTTAATCGGCGTCGGTATCCTGCTTGTCGCACCCTTTTTCATCCAAAGCCCAGCATTTTTCCAGTTCATGATTCTGATCCTCTGGTACGCATATCTCACCACGAGCTGGAACCTCGTCGGGGGATTTGCTGGTGTACTTCCCCTCGGCCATGCTACCTTTGCTGGGATCGGGGCGTATACTTCTTCTGTCCTTTTTATCCATTACGGTCTCACCCCCTGGGTCGGCATGTTTGCTGGGGCATTGCTGGCGGCAATTGTGGGGGTTATCATCGGGGCCCCTACCTTCAGGCTCAGGGGGGCTTACTTCGCCCTGGCAACCATCGCTATTTGTGAAAGCTTGAGAGTTATTCTGGAAAACATGCAGAAATTTCTCGG
>CAYFXP010000405.1:0-11510 GCA_964346935.1 uncultured Syntrophobacterales bacterium | reverse complement strand
TTATCTTTGCCGCCAACAAGAACAGGGGTTAAATCATAACTCTCTTTTAAGAGAATTATTAACTCTGCAAATTTCTCCTCCGCCCATTCCTTGACTCTCCTTCTAATTGAAGTTCCGGGGGAAATAATCACATATTTCCTCTGAAAACTGAACCCTTCAGATTCGACCAGTTCTCTGTCATTTTTTCCCAAGACGGGGGGAACGAGAAGCCCGACATAATCCCTTTTCTGAACATTGACCCCCAACCTTATTAGTAGCTTGAGGTTATTGTGCCAACCATGATGGCCTTCAACCTTGTCCTTTATATCCAGACTGAAATCCCATGGAAAACGGGAAAATCCAACCTTTACTTTTGCTTTGCTGAGTGCAGTTAAGAAAAGACATTCCTCAGAATTTGAAAGCGATATCAGCAAGTCATATCCGTTTTGCCTTACCCTCTGTAAGAGCTTCAGTTTCTCCTTTATACCGCTGTTCCTGATAATTATTTGATCTATGTAAGATGAATTGATGATTAATCCCCGCAGGTAGGGTTTAACGATTGAATGGATCTCTGAATCGGGATAGGATTCCCTCAATGCTTTTAAGAGAGGCAGAGAAAAGATCAGATCTCCAACCTGATTTAAATGTATAACGCCTATTTTTCTAAAGTTCACAGCTCCCTTCAAAGGAAAAAATTGTCGTCTCCAGCCCTTTCTATTAAAGTAATATCCCTGTTTGAATTAGTGAAATTTTCTAACCACCAGTTTACATGGTGATAGAAGCACCCAACAACTTTACATTCATCTTCGGCATCAAAGGTTGATATTGATCGTGCTATAGCCTCTAGACTTTCATTGAATTTGGTTTTGGTTACATAGCCATCAGGTTCTGCAATTTTCGCCTTTTCTATCCCTCTGAATGCAGGGCAGTGAAAGATACCCGATGGGGCAACAACAGTCCTGAAGAACTGCATATGGCATCTTTTTGGTTGCCTTTTTAGTTGATTCACCTTCTTGCTCATCATCGCCTGCAAATTTACACTCTCAAGGATCTTTATTCCGCCATCGACGATATTTTTCGCCCTGTCAAGATTAATCTCGATCTCCTCTACAATCCTCTCTTCCCTTTTCTCGTCAACGTTATCGAGCAGGGACTCCCTTTGAGAATCCTCAAGCCGTATCAGGCATGGCTTAAATGAAATGAAGTCAAAAGAATATTCCCTGGCAAGCTCCACTGCAGCAGCAATCTCATCGGTATTTCGGGTTAATTCATTTCCATTGATTTCTATTCCTTCCCATACGATCACAAAGGAGTAACCAATGGAAACAAGGGGGTTGATCCCTTTAATCTCTCTTACCTTATCTAAGATATGATTCAGGGTTACATAGTTTTTTGGCCAATGTAATTTCTTAAATGTATCTTCTCTCGCGGCGTCGATGGATACCCTGACCCAGTCTTTCTCACCGAGTAGCCCTGTTACCTTTGCGACTTTGTCCAATCTCGACCCATTGGTTACAATCCCTAGTTGAAGCTCTTTGCCTTTTATATAGCTAACGATTTCTTCAAAATCCCTGTGAAGAGTCGGCTCGCCTCCACCCAGCAGTATGACCGATAAAAGGCCATGTGAATGCAGCACGTTTATTGTTCGCTTTACATCCTCTAATCTTAAGTATTCCCTAGTGTTAATGATTTTGGAATCAACACAATGAGGGCACGAAAAATTGCAGGCTGACGTGAGGTCCAGGTTTATCGATACGGGACCAAAGTGGGGCGGCGTGTGATGAACGGAATCTCTCTGCCATAAGATATACTCCCTCAGTCTTTCTATGGTAGATTCCTGTCTCAGTTTCGAGCTAAAATCGAACTCACTGTCTCTCAGCTTTTCCATAACGTCCTCTCCTCACATCTCTTGGTAGCTGTTATAGATCTCTTTTAGCAGCGACATATTACTCATGATATGGGAATATCCGATGAGCGGTTCACGATGTACCCTCACGGCTTCAATGAAATCCCGTACCGATAGGTCGAGGGGATCTCTTATCCTTACCTTTTTATCCTCGTAGCCAAAATACATTTCATAGTTTTCAAGGTCCAGAATGCGACGAACCACCCTATCATTAAAACCGAAAAAGAATTCCCGGGGTTGGTGTTCTTTTCTTGTTAAATTTATAACCACATCACAACATGTTATTTGGGATCTGTACCTAAACCTTATTATTATTTCCCCTTCATCAGGTTCCAAATGAAGATTTGTTATCTCTCCATCGCCAAGTACGAAATAGAGTATACTTAACGCATGCGGCACGGATTCGGGAATCATATCCTTGCCAAGAGAAATGGGCGACGTGCTAATAAAGAATTTATTGATCCTTCTACTATCGATTGGGCCACAGATCTTCTCGTAATACCTTACTGAAAAAGGCCACTGGGAGTTCATCGCCACTGTTAAATTCCTTTGATTTGCCCTCTCAAGGATATTTTGGGTTATGCCTCGTATATCACCTGTTCCCTGCCAGATAAATGGTTTTTCACAGAAAACATTAAGCCCAAAATCAATACATTTCACCAAATAGTCATAGTGGGTTGGTGAGGGAGAAGCTATAACAGCCGTATCGGGCTTTTCACTCTCAACCATTTCGTAGAAGTCCGAATAGGGAGTAGAATGGATCCCGTATTTCCTGAGAGCAGAGGATGCATGTTGGGCTGTTTTTTCGGCGGTCCCCAGGACGGATGCGACGGTTGCGCCATTTTTGTGGAAATATTTCCCAATATATTCTCCTATACCGTTTCTGTTCCTCCGAGCTCCAATTATCGCCAGCTTCATTTTTATTCAATCCAAGAAATGAGCGTTTACCCTAGGCAAACAGTATTACCAACATATCTGGGCTACGTTAGCTAACCTCCTCAGGGGTATGCAAGTACCAATGAATTCTCCTCTATTTACCCGAGTTTCCCCTCGTTTCCAAGAGCATTTCTATCGCATCGAGGACATCTTGGCTACTGATAACCTCCATGCACTGCAACTCCTGGCACCCCCTGTTGCGGCAGGGGCTACACGGCACATCTTTCCGAACAATGATATGGGGCGTTCCCTCATACGGCGCATGCACAATGGGATCAGTGGGGCCGTAAATTCCCACGACGGGGGTCCCAACCAAGGAAGCGATGTGCATGGGCCCCGTATCGCTTCCGACGTACATGCTACACCGCCTGAATATTTCCGCCAGCTGTTTCAGAGAACGGGTTTCGGGGGCCACCATGGATTCCCTCCGCATGCGGCACCTCACCTCATCCACCATTGGTCTTTCGCCAGGGCCCCAGGTGAAGAGAACCGAAGCCTTGAACTCCTCCACAAGTCGGTCGGCCAGCTCGCTATATTTGGCGGGTGCCCACCGCTTGTTAGGCATTTTCGGACTCGTCCCTGGATGAATGGCAACCAGGAGACCTGAAACCGGCCGGCCGCAATCATGGAAGAATTGGTCAACATAGTCCGCATCTCCCTGGGATACATGGAGGTTCACACCCTTTCTCCTCCCATCTATGTCTAAGTAATCGAGCAGCGCAAAGTTCCTTTCAAAACGGCTTATTCGGTTGGATCTGGGCCTCACTTTTCGGTTATTAAAGAGGTGATTCCACTCCTTGCAATATCCCCGAGCGAACCCCACCCGTTCTCTGGCCCCACTCGCGTAGCTGATCAGCCCGCTCTTCAGAATACCGTGGAAGTCGAGGGAGATATCCCAGTCCTTGCTCCTGAGATCCCTGATAAATCGATATACCTCCCCAACGGTCCCCAAAAAGGTAAGGGGGTTCAAGATACCCTTTTTCCACTTATTTCGCTGGAAGACGATGGTTTCGTCGATTTCGGGTTGATATGCCAAGATATCTCGAGCCTTCTCCTCTACCACCCAGGCGATGTGGGCCTTTGGAAAGCTATTTCGCACAGCATTTGCCGCTGGAAGAGTCCGGACTACATCTCCAATGGCGCTCAGCCTTATGACGAGTATCCTCTCAATCTTCTTATTCACTGCTCCATTCCATGGGACATAAAACGCGGTCGTAGCAATCCATTATTGGGGGGCTACCGGGCCGCCCCTCCCTATTGCTCAATCCCTCCCCTTAGACCGGATAGAGGTCCGTTAAATAGTCGTTCTCCCCCTTCAGATAAGCCTTGGCGCTTGAAAATTCGTAATCGACCTCGTTCTTCACGATTCCCCTTCGCACTGGGTTCTCGAATATGTATCGGATTTTTTTTCTCAAGTCCACCTCATCCTCAACTCTATACCCAAAAAATTGCCTCTGCCAGACCTTCCCCTTCTCACCATGCATCATTAAATACTTCCGCCCGAAGCTCCCCTTGATCGCCTTCATCACCTCCGACAGACCATATTTCTCATTGGGTTCAATCAAGAGATGAATATGGTCTGGCATCACCACGTAGCTGTAGATCTTGAACCCGAGCAGCAGCTTATAGTAACGCAAGGTATTTAGGAAAAAATGGGCTGCGCCTGGATCCTTGAAAATCCCTTGCCTCCTATCCGTGTTGGTGGTCACGAAATAATGCATCCCTCCCCTACTCCTTTTCATGTCCTAATGCCCTAACAAGACGTAAACCGTTAAGCGATATTTTTAGCACAACTTGCTGCGCCATGTCAATTTTTCCCTAAGATTTTCCAGAAATTAGCTAAATTAATATCTAGACCTTTCTTTTGACTAAAAAAGTAGTCAATCGGAGCAGGAAGCGTGTAAAACCCATCGACCCGGCTTCAAAACACAATTCCCAACTACCGATGGGATAACATGGAAAGAAGGGAGTGAAAATCGAATTGAATGGAACTGGGGAAAAACCATTGGGTCCGTGTGATTTGGAGCAACTACAGCGATAAATGTTAACTGCTCAACCTGTTCAGGAACTTTGCCGGCATGCTGCTGGGATTTCCCCTCTTATTGAGACAGAGGTGTCTGGTCTCTCCTTGCACAATAATCTCATGGTTATCCTTTTTCAGAATCCGATAGGCAAAGGTCAGCACCCGATTTTTTGCCTCCTTCAGATGTGTCCGAACAACGATTAGGTCATCGTACTTGGCCGAACCCTTATACCTGGCGCGAAGGTCAACCACCACGAGCCTGTACCCCATTTCCTCGAGCTCCCTGTAGCTAAATCCCTTTGCCCGACAATACGCTGATCGTCCTACCTCGAACCAGACTACATAACTACCGTAATAGGCCACCCCCATCTGATCCGTTTCCGCATAGCGTACCCGAACATCGACATCCACATAATCCTTATGACCGGTCTCGTTACCCACCGCCACGCCTTATCGCTACTCATCGAACTGGTAGACGATCTCCCCCTTTTTCACCAGCCCGAGTTCCCTTCGAGCCAGTTCCTCGATGTATTCCTTGTTCGTTCTCAAATTGTCGATCTCGATTCTCAGCCGCTCGTTCTCTTGCTGTAGCTCCGCGTTAGCTCGCTGGATCTCCTTCAGCTCCCTTCTCAGACGGTAGACCTTCAAGAGTCCCTTGTCTCCGAAAAAGGTAAAGAAAATCATCACCGATACGATCAGGAGTATCGGGATGAAGATTCTCCTATTGTGTCCCTTGAAAAAACCCAACGCCCCTTGCCTTTACTCCAACCTGAATTTGACGGTAATGGTCCCCCATTGCTCAAACGTTGACCCACCTTCATCCAAAGGATTGAAGCGCCACTGCTTCATATAGTTTATGGCGATGCGCTCCAGTTCCGCATCTCCTCGGAGAAGGGGAAATACACTCCCCACCGATCCATCGGGAAGCACCCAAAACTTCAGCTCAACCTCCCCTTCCCTCTCGAGCTTGACCTGGGGGATTTCGGGTCTATAGAGGATTTCCCTCTTGCCAGCTGGGCCCTTGATTCCAGTGGTATCCTTCCGTAAATTATGGACGGTTGGCTTCCTGGATTGGGCTGTAACCATTATCCGGGCGATGATGTCGTGGGTGGCCTTGTCCTCGGGGACCCCTCTTCTGGGAATCTCCACCTGCTTCGCGCCCATGGAGGGAGATCTTCCCCAATAGTCGCCCAATGGTCTTGACGAATCCCGAAATACCCTTCCCAAATCCCTAAAAAAGGGGGAACTCCTCAATAACCTCACCCTCTCCTCGGGAGTGGTCTCCCCCTTCCGCTGGGGAATGAGAAAAGAGGGACTCGGGACATCGATGTTCTCTCCCAAGCTCAGCTCCCTGAGCTTGCTCATGAGAAAATCCTCGCGTCTCTTCCGATCATCGACGAGGAATTTCTTGATCAATTTCTCCCTCCCTCCTCTACCTTCATCTGCCCTTTTTGGAAACGGTTTTAGATAGAGCTGCTTCGGCTCCACTAATTCAATGGGGAAAATCCTCATTTTGGTTACCGCGAAATAATTGGGCACGAACAATAAACTCGCGTGAATGAGGGAGGACACCATTAAGAAGAGGGATAACTTCATGAAAGCAATTCCCCGGGTCTATTTCGTTCTCTCCTTCGGCCTCGTGGCGATGGCCAGCTTATCGAAACCAGATGTCTTGGCCACATCCATGACCTCCACCACTTTCCCGTGGGGTACCCTTTCATCGGCCTGAATGATGACCATCCCTTCCCGACTCTCCCTGGCGGCCTTTTTGAGATATTTTCCCAACTCCTCAATACTGACGAGCTTCTGTTCAATGAAGATCTTATCGTCCTTGGTCATCACTACCCTGACCTCTTTCTTTTCCCTGGAGATCTCCGTCGATGAGGATTTGGGGAGTTTCACCTTTATCCCGGGGGCTACGATGAAGGTGGTGGAGAGCATGAAAAAGATGAGCAATAGAAAGACAACATCCACCAGGGGTGTCAAGTCAAACCTCGAATCTTCCCTTTTCATCGGCTTAAATCGCATAACCCGTCCCCTTCTCCCGGTGACCTAACGGGCCCATTCCCATTGTTATCTCTGTTTGAGCAGATCCACCATCCTTATTGAGTGTTCTTCCATCTCCACGATCAAGGCGTCCGCCTTATTGGCGAGGTATCGGTAGAGCACAAAAGTCGGAATGGCGACCACCAATCCCGCTGCCGTAGTGATCAAAGCCTCTGAAATCCCACCTGCAAGGCTGCTAGGGTTTCCAACCCCTTGGATTGATATGACGTTAAAAGCCTTGATCATCCCAAAAACCGTCCCCAACAACCCCAAAAGGGGGGCAATGGCCGCAATGGTCCCAACCACATTGATATACCTTTCGAGGGTCGCCGCCTCTCTCCTCCCGATCTCCTCGATACTCTCCTTAACGATTTCCCTCCGTTTCCCGAAATTGCGGATCCCCGCCAGAATGATATTCGCCATTGACGAGTTGTCCTTCCGACACCGAGTGATGGCTTCCGGAATCTTCTCGCGACGGATGAGGTCCTCGATCTCAATCAAGAAATCCCGGGGAATAACCCTTGATCTCCTCAAACTCCAAAGCCTCTCGAGGAAAATGGCCAGCGCTATGATAGAGCACAAGGCAATGGGAATCATCAAAACCCCGCCCTTCACGACGAAATCGTACATAACTCCCTCCTATCTCGTGGACGGCTCCTTCTCCACCCGTTTCAGCATCTTGCGCGCAATCTCCTTCGCCTCCTCCGATCGGGCGGTACGAATGAGCTTTTGGTAAATTTGCCGAGCTTCGGACCATCTCTGTTCTTCCACGTAAATCTGGCCCACCTTCAAAAGGGCCTCCCCAACATACTCATCTCGATCACGGTAGAGGTAGAGCACCTTCATAAACTCCAGCTTGGCCGACTCCCTATCACCCAACGCCAGATAAGAATCGCCAATTTTCAGTTGGGCAAAGGAAGCCGCAGCCCGATCCGACGAACCGGTTGCCCTCTTAAACGATGCAATGGCCTCTCGATAGTCCTGACCACGAAAATGCAGTATTCCCAAATTGAGGGAGGCCTCGTAAACGACGGGATCGCTGGGATATAAGGTTACGAGCCTCTTGAGGGTCTTCTCGGCCCAATTGGGCCTCTTCAATGTCCGATAGCACTCGCTGGCCCTGAGATAAGACCGCTTATCCCACCCCGACTTGGGAAATCGATACATGACACGTTCGTAGGATCTGAGGGCCCGTCTGAAATCCTTCAGAGCGTAATATGCCTCACCGATCTTATACCAAGCCTCCACCACGTGGCTGCTGTCTGGAAAACGCCTAGTGATCTTCTCATATTCGGCGACTGCCTCTGGAAGCCGTCCCATACTCATGTATATCTCCCCGATTCGAAACTGAGCATCGTCGGCCAAGTCACTTTTCGGATAGTTCCTGAGCATTTCCCTATAGGCGGAAATGGCCCTATCCCACTGGCCGTTCTTCTCGTAAAACTCGGCCAATTGGAGCTCCACATTGGCCCCTACGGGGTGGTTCCGATATTTCTGGAAAAACTCCCCAGTCTCTTCGACGAAGCGATCGTACTTCCCCTCTTGATAAAGGGAAAGGATAATTCCATAATTGGCTTCGGGAGCCTCCTTGGACTTTGGATAATCCTTGATTACCTTCGAGTAGGCGAGTATGGCCCTGAGGTATTCCTTGAGGTTGTAGTAACTGTCCCCCACCTTGAGGAGGGCCTGAGGGATCAAGGGACTCGATGGGGCGAAATTCACCAATCTCGAGAATTCATCTATGGCTTCTTTAAAAGCCCTGTTCCTAAAATGGGACATCCCCAACCAATAGTAGGCATCGTCCCCATAAGGGCTTTCGGGGAGTTCATCGAGTAATCCTCCAAACTGTTGGGCTGCCTCCGCGAAAAGTGCCTGCTTATAGTAAATCCATCCCGTTAGGAAATAGGCCTTGTCCAGCTTTTCCCCCTTGTAATCCCCTTGGGTCAATCGGGCCAAGTGATTCAGCGCCCTCTCATACTGTTTCAGGTTGAAGTAGGCTTCCGCCAAAAGGAGAGTAGCCCCCGGATAGAGTTCATGTTCCGGATAGGTTTCAACCAGCTGACTGAAATATGAGGCCGCCTTTCTCCACTTTCCCAGTTGGAAATGGTACCATCCCAAGCTGTTGAGGGCCTTCGCAAAATAGAACTCGTTATCGGCCAGCTCATTGAAATAGCTTGTTGCCTCGGCGTAATTCCTCAGCAATAGGTTCGCCTCGCCGATCCAATAGACCACCTCATCCCTTTGGGAGAAATGGGGGTATCGAGAAAGGATCCGCTTCCAAGAGGAGATGGCCTCCTTATATGACTTCTCCTGGAAAAGGGAAAAGCCAATCTTGAAAAGGCCTTGACTCGCCAGGGGACTATCGGGATATCCATCAATGAGGAGTTGATATGAGTTGACGGCGTTTCGATAGTCCTTAAGATTATAGAAAGACTCCCCGATATTAAAGTATACCTTGTCCTTGATCTCGGTCATCGGATAGAGTTTGACGAGATCCCGATAGGATTCGATGGCCTTTTGAAATTCCCCTTCCTGGAAATAGTAGTAGGCTATTTCATTAAGCCCAGTGCTTCCCCACATCGACTGGATGTACCGTTCGGCAAGTTTTCGGTGATATTGAATCGCCCTCTCCGTCTCTCCCTGACCCACATATGCCTTAATCAACCCGTAATAGGTAATTTCGGCCCATTTGCTTTCGGGGAATCTCAACAGGAGCTCCCCAAATACCGAAGCCGCCTCTCTATATTTGCCCAAATAGACCAGACTCCAGCCCAGCCCGTATAGCGAATTCTCCAAGAGGGGATGGAGCGCAAAGTCCGCATTAAAATCCCTAAAGACCCGTTCCGCCTCGCCGAATCTCCTGAGATGGAAAAGGTTGGCCCCTATAAGGTACTGAGTTTCGACCCTCAGATTGCCCCGGGGGAATCTCTCCACCAACTGACGGAACGTTTCCAATCCGTCGCTGTAATTCTTCATGCGAACTAAGGACTCTCCGGCCCAGAAGATCGCTGATTCTGCAATGGGACTCTGAGGGTGCAGCCTATACGTATCTGTGAGAAATTGGTGGGCGTGTTCATACTGGCCTTGCTTGAAATGGATCCATCCGACTGAATAATACGAGTAATCAATGAGTTCATCCTGGGGATGGCGATGGATCACCTCGAGGAAACACTTCAACGCCCCCTCCAGTTGACCAAGGTGAAGCTTGGACTCTCCTAACCAGTAGTAGGCAGCTCCCACCAGGGAACTATGCGGGTAGTTGATAATAAACTTGTCAAATGACTGAACAGCATCCCCATAATTCTCCTTCATATACCGATATTTGCCTCGCTTAAAGAGGGCAAGCTCACCCTCAAACACCTTGACCACGGAGGTGCTAACGGAACTGGAATAAGCACAACCTGGCGATTTGGTTGCGGGCCTGGCCTTTTGCACCTTGGCCACCATCTCCTCGTCCAGGGCTCTGGATTCTATCCTCGGTTCTGCCTTAACCCCTTGGGCCACGGCAAGGGGAAAGGGGATCTCGCGGGAATCGGTGAGTTTCGATTCATCTGGGCTCGTGATGACAACTTCTGGGAGTCTTATCTGTGGGTATTCCTCGGTGCCTTTGAGTTTTGAAACAAGGGAAATGCAAAGGAGGGCAACAAATGAAAAGGCCGTGGCAAATTTTATCGCTTTCTTGAACATTGATAATCCCTCAGGGGGGAATATTCCATCGGCCTTACTGACAAATTGAAAAAAACGTATCAGAATCAGCACCCCTTGTCAAGGAAGCGGTTCTTCCGACAAAGCTCAAACGGCTTACCTGGACTCCTCCCTCGCATTGCACTCCCCACTAAGATCCGGAGATTCTTAATTTTTGTTGGTGGGATTTCCCTAACATTATTAATTTCATAATAGATTCCGCTTTTATCGAGACAACACCGTTGTCCCTTCGCTCACTGTTCGGTCCGTGTCCGTCTCTTTCGTGCTCGTGCCCGTGATGTGTGATTCGTTATTGATTTTTTTGGCATTTGAAATTTGAGCATTGACCTTTTTTGCCTCAAGCCTCCAGCTTTGACCTTCTCCTTAACCTCAACCTTAACCTTAGCCTCTCACCTTTGGCATTTCCCATTGGTCATTTGACATTTCTCTTTCTGCCTCCAGCCTCAAACCTCTTGCCTTTCCCTGACCGCAACACTGCAACACTGCAGCACCGCAGCACTGAATAATGTTCGGTCCAAGGAACCCGGTCAACAACCGGTTCTATAACGATAGATTCCTCACCATCGATGGGTACCTGCCCTTCTCCAGCAAATTTCGCATATGAACACCGCTGTTCTCGAGAACATTTAGGAAACTCCGGCTAAGATTGGTTGACAACCACCTTAAGAAGTGATAGCCTCAGGGCAAAGGAGTTCGGGATGCGGAGATATTCTTATTTCGTTGTGCCAATTTTTTTTTGGATTGTCCTCTCCTGTGAGGGCACCAACTCCGATAGGCTGCGAGAGCCCGTCCAGGCGGATTTTCAATCCATGAAAGAGAAAATGGTAGAAACTCAAATACGGGCAAGGGGGATCATGGATGAGGCGGTACTCAATGCCATGCTCAAGGTCGATAGACACAGGTTTGTCCCCGAGG
>CAYFXP010000404.1:0-2509 GCA_964346935.1 uncultured Syntrophobacterales bacterium | reverse complement strand
CCACTATCTTGCTTTGGCAGAGATTCATAATTGTGAACTATGGACGGGCGACGAGAGATTTTATAACTCCGTTAAGAAGAAAATGCATCAGGTCAAATGGATTGGTAATTACGCCCCACCGTCCAGAGGCTAAGGCTTTGTTGTAACTACTCCTCAAAAATAGTCCCTCCACCCTGAAAATCGGGGTGTGGAAAAATTGGGCCTTTCACGTTCCTATCCCAATTGAAGGCCAGAAACCCAGGCTTGGATGTTGGATTGGAGGGCTGGCTGGATACAGCGAAATTGCCACAAGAAAACGGGGAAAACCCCTCCTCACATGGTGATTAGCAACACTTGCGCCATCCCACAGTCGAGGTATCCCAAATAAGGCAAGAGTCACGGCGGGGACCCGGGGTCTCTTGTGGCGATAAAATAGGGGCCTTTCTCAATGAGAAAGGCCCCTCACAGCTTTCCGTGGTTTTTCTTAGTCGATGACCTCCCTCCAGGAGTGGACGGTCAGCCTTTTGCTCATCACGTCGACCTTGAACACGTGAATGGTGGTATCGCTCGTCTGGATGATGATGGTGCTCTCGGCGGGGTCGAAGATGATATCCGAGGGAAGCCCATACCCGATGGTTATGGTCCTGGGCACCTTACCGTCGACCATGTCCTTCTCATCCACAACATCATCGCCGTTGATATCAACCACCGGTTCGGCGGGGACGCATCCGTTATCGTAGTTGACCACGTAGAGCCTGGCGATTCCCCCAGCCTCGCAGGGATCGTCGCTGGGCTGGAAGGTGGCGAAGAAGACGTATCCCCCGGCAATAAAGGCGGAGGAAACAACCCGCTCCCCCGGACCCTCGATCAGATTGATGTACCACCCGAACCCTGCCTCGATGGGAGCGCAGGTATCCGCGTCCGTTTGATCGGCCAGTCCTCCCTTTCCCACCTTCACGGCGTTATCCTTCACCGCGTAGAAGGTCTGAAGCGTGAGGTCGGTCTTATCCGCCAGGGTATAGAACTTTCCCGTCCCGAAGTACGACATCACGTACTCCTGGCCTCCCTCCCGGTAGCGGGAGAGGCTCGTGGGGATGGAGATGGGCTGTCCGGGGTCGGTGCTCAGGATGTGGGTGCTCTTCCAGAACTTGGGGTCAGCCCCCGGGCCGATCTCCACCACGAAGAGCTTCTCTTGGAGACAGCCCACGAAAATCCTGTCGGCATAGGTATCCTGATTCCAATCGACGGCCCGCAGGCTGGGCATCACGTTATCGGGAGCACCGGTCAGTACGAGCTCAGTTCCCATCTTCTGGCCCGTCAGGGCATCCACGGCGAAGAGGTATCCCTTGGCATCCTTATTCCCGAAGGCCGATCCGATGAAGGCCACCAGCCTCTCCTGTCCGTCGAGGAAACACTTCTCGATGGTGGGAATGGTCCACGATTCCCCCAGGTACGGGTCGCTGAACTCCCACATTGGCAGGACCCCATCGGGACTCGGATCGGTGATGTCCAGGGCGAAGAAGCTATTCCCCCCGCCGCGCTCCCCGCCGACGAGAATCTTTTTATAGACGCCCCCGACGAAGGTTTCAGCCACCTTGGGCGAGAGGTCGACGAAGTACTCGTGGCAGTAGTCCAGCCGGGCAAGGTCCTTGAGCTTGGGGAGGAGGTTATTGGGGATGAAGGCCCACTTCTCCTGGCCGGTATTGATATCGAAGGCATGGAGCATCCCATCGTTCCCCCCCACAAAGGCCATATCCCCCGAAATGACGGGGCTGGAGTAGGCGATATCGCCCAGTTTCCATCCCTTCCTGTCACGGTAGCCGACCACGCTCTCTCCGCGGACATACCGGATGATCTTCTCGGCCTCGGCGTCATCGACGGCTCCCAGCATGTCGGAGAGCTTTACATTGTCGGCGTCCTGGGCCGAGCTATTGGCCTCGGTGAAGAGCAGCTTTCTGCTTATGTCGCTGCCGAACAAAGAATCATCATCCACGGCGGTGAAGATATAGCGGTCTGCTTCGCTTCGGCCCATCAGAATTTTGCCCGCCTCCCAGAGAGGGGGGTCGCCCGTTTTATAGGGGAGCTTGAATGCCTCGAGATATCCCCACCAGTCATCGGGGAGGAACTTGGCCCGGAGGAGCCTCCTCGCACCCTCTGTTGATGTCGACTGGACCGCGACCGCCGTTCCCGAGGCGATCCTGTTGATGATCTCATTGAATGCGGCCCTGAGGGCATCCTGCAGCTCGGTGTAATTTTTCGCCGTGTAGAAATACCGTTGATAATGGGGGCTGAGGGGATTGTCCCACTCAGGCTGAAGCCCCGCCAGACCGTTCCCGTTGAATGCCGTATCCTTGAGGAGGGGGTTAATTATGGTAAAGCCGATGGTGTAGGTGTAGATGTTCTGCTTTGCCTTTATGGTCGTCGGAAAAAGATCATTCTGATAGATGTAGTATGCGATATCGTCGAGGTAATCGGATCCATTGCCGTGGTACTGGTCCTCCTCATTGGGTTCTCCGACAGGGGGTCTTCC
>CAYFXP010000403.1:0-5983 GCA_964346935.1 uncultured Syntrophobacterales bacterium | reverse complement strand
CAATCCGGAATCCGAGAAGTTAGCAAGATACGGAATGCTGGCTGATTTCCCTTTTAGCTGTACGAGGAGTTTGTCCCCCTGGAGGGCGAACCACCAGGCGGGTTCAAGTTGTTCCGCTGGTGGCACGATACTGGAGATAAATCTTCTGTTCTTGGGTTTATTTCTCGAATCCAACACCTTCACAACGGTCTCTTTCCCGCACCCTTTATATCATAGCATCAAAATTCTAATGCCCCTCCCCTTAATCCTTTAAGGATATATTTCTGTACCAACAAGAAAAATAACAAACTCGGTATAACGGCATAAATCCCTGCAGCACACATGAGATTATAGGTTATAATCTCATCTCCCGCGTAGGCGTAGATTCCCACGCTCATAGGTTTTAGCTCGGCAGAGTGGATAAAGAGGAAAGGTGCGACGAATTCATTCCATGCCCACAGGAAAGCTATAACCGCTATTGCGCAGATACCAGAGGCTGTTACAGGCATAACTATCCTGAATAGGGTTCCGGTCCTGGAACACCCATCTGCAATTGCAGAATCTATTAACTCGCGGGGGAAGGTGTCAAACAATCCCTTTAATAACCATACAACAAGTGGGTAGCTTAAATAGATTAAGTACAGAATTACAGAGAGTCGGGTATCGAGCAACCGCAATTTCATCAATAGCAGGTAATAGGGCAGCAGCATTGCCAAGGGCGGTATGGCGCGGGTGAAGAGAAACAATCCAAGCACGACGTGGCTGCCCTTGTATGGATATTGGCTGAGGGCAAAAGCAGTAAGCGAAGCTGTAATAACAACAACCACGGTCGCGGTGAGACATATGATCAAGGAGTTTGCAAGATAGGTTGCCAGAGGCGCTTCGGACCAAGCCTGGTGCATGGTTTTGAGAGTGAAGTTCCCTGGAAAATAAGTAGGTGGGCACCTTAGTGTTTCAGAAAGTGTCTTAAATGCCGTGAGAACCATCCAGATAAACGGCGATAATATGAAGGCGGCAAGGACGCTCAAAATAACATAAGGAGTGGCCCGATGATCAACAATTTTAAGTAGACTCCTTCTGATGCCCACTTCATCACCTTTGTCTATAATAGTAGGGGACTAATGGTGGGGAACGGGAGGCTTCTATTTCTGGGAGACCGATAATAGTTCTTTCTGTCCTTCCTTTGGGGTAGTTGCTGCTGTATCTATAGAATCCATTTTTAAAAAAGTAGCCTGTCCCCTTTTTGGCCCCGGATCTTAGCACGCTTCCTCCCATGCAAAGGCCGGGAAATCAGGCAGAATTCCTTGGGAAGGTCTCCTTCGTTTTGTTGAAGTAACCAATGCTCAGATGGGGAAACTCTCCTCGCACCATATCCATCATCTCCGATATCCCAATAGCCTCGCCCCTCTTAGGGTTCATCGACTGGAGATAGAGGTCTGGATCGATATTGAGGTTCCGTATCTGGATCATATCGATGGTGGCTTTGCGAAGGAATGAGATGAGGCCCTCCACCTCTCCCTCTTGATCGGTTACCCCGGGAAAGGCGAGGAGATTCACGGCCACAAAGATTCCCCAATCCTTCGCGCGGCGGATCGACTCCATCACCTGCTCAATACCATATCCCTTGGGCTTGAAATACCGATTGTACGATTCCTCCTCGGGGCTGTTGAGGGTTACCCTCATGCTATCCAGCCCCTCCCGACAGAGCCGATCTACGGAGCGGGGGACGCTCGCGTTGGTGTTGAGGTTGATGGTTCCCCTGTCGGTCTTATCCCTCAGGGCAGATATGCACTTCTCGAGGAGGTCGACCTGGAGAATAGGTTCACCTTCGCAGCCCTGCCCGAAGCTGATAATGGCATCTTCGGCCTCTTGGAGGTGGGGAAGGGCGACTTGGGTCACTTCTCCCACCGTGGGAACGAAATCGATCCTCTCATGGGAGGCGGTGCAGCTTCCCGGAGGTTGAGAGGAAAGGCAGCCAATGCACTCCGCGTTGCAAACGGGGGAGGTGGGCAACGGACATTCCCATCTCCTGTAAAAGACATTCTTGGCTGCAAAGCAGTGGTACTCCAGGGCACATCGGGAAAGCTGTTTTACCAGTCGATTCCCCCCGTAGGTTTCCAAGAACCGGTTCACCCTGCGGGCCAGATCCTTATCGTTCTGAAAGAATACCGGGTCCCAATGGGGATTGGGGTCTACCTGGACTCCCGAGATCCAAAATCTTCCGTCCCTCCATCCTATGCTGCAATAAGCCCAAAGGGGCAATATGGGCCACTCTTCTTGCAGTTTCGTGGCGGGAAGCAGCGTGCGGACATATCCCGGGGGTAGAAATGCCGATAAGGGGAGAGGACGAGTTTCGTTGAGGTCAATTTTTACTTCGTCCAGAGTGATGAAATCGGCCGCGCCTTCGTCCCATCCCACGGGAAATCGCCCGGGCATGGTAAAAAGCTGGCTTCCCTCGGGCAGGGGGACTAATTCCCCCTCTTTCGGGAGGACGAAGGAACTCCCTGACCTCCCCGCCATCCGCAAGGAGGGATGGTCGTATACCTTGCCGTCGCAACTAGCAAATACGAGTCTCGGCAGTCCTTCTCTATGCATGGCAGCCATTTAACGGGTTCTCATGCCTACGTTCCCAGTGGCTTCTTCCAGGCATCCTTCAGGCCTTGGATATCCGCCCGAATGATTTCCCTTCCGCTGAGCCCCGTCACCGTGAATACTGGTGCTGCAGTTATCTCCCCCAGGAGGCCGTAAACCATGCCCTTGAAGAGCTCTTCAAAGGCGTCCTTGTTATGGGGGGATACGGTAACGACGAACCGGGATTGGGTCTCCGAGAAGAGTACCAGGTCATCGCGATCCAGCCCGGGCGAGGGAACGTTCCCAAGGTCGATCTCGATCCCCAACATCCCCGCGAAGGCGGTCTCCGCGAGAGCAACTCCGAGCCCTCCATCTGAGCAATCGTGGCACGAGGCGATGAGCCCTCCTTTGGTTGCCTCGTTGAGCCTTCTATAGAGCCCTTTAGCCCCATTAGCATCTACCTTGGGAACCGCGTTTCCGACATAACCCATCATGGCGTAGTATTCGGATCCGCCCAGTTCAGCGAACGTTTCCCCGAGGACGTAGACGAGATCCCCGGGGGCCTTGGCATCCATGGTGACCGCCTTTCGGACGTCATCGATTTTGCCCATTACGGAGAAGAGCACCGTTGGAGGAATGGAGATTTTGGTGTTCCCGATAAGGTAGTCGTTTTTCATGCTGTCTTTGCCCGAGATGCAGGGGACTCCGAAGGCGGTGGTATAGCAATAGAGCGCCTTATTGGCACGGACGAGCTGGGCCAGCTTGTATTCCCCGTCGGGAGTCTTCTCCGACTGGACCGGATCAGGCCAGCAAAAATTGTCGAGGCCTACCATGTGATTGATGTTTCCGCCAACCGCCACGTTGTTCCGGATGGCCTCATCGATAGCGCAAGCCGTCATATGGTATGTATCGATATCGCTGTACCTGGGACATATGCCGTTGGAGACGACGAGCCCCTCATAGGTATCCAGTACCGGTCTGATTACCGCGGCATCACTGGGACCATCGTTTTCCTTTCCCACCATGGGCTTGACCACGCTTCCACCTTGAACCTCATGGTCGTATTGCCGGATGATGTCTTCCTTGCTGCAGATGTTGAACCGTGAGAGCATCCCGTGGAGCGTCTCCGTGAGGTCTTCGGGCACTGGCAGTTGGGGCTCTGGGAGGGCCTTGGGTTTCCATTTTGCCTTCAACCTCATCCTAGGCACTCCCTGGTGCAGAAAATCCATATCCAGATATCCGACGGTTTTCCCTCCATGGAGCACGTGGAATTTGCCAGTGTTGGTGAACTCTCCCAGGACCGCGGCCTCTACATCCATCTTCTCGGCCAATTGGAGAAAGGCTTTAATCTTTGACGGGGGAACGGCCAAGGTCATCCTTTCCTGGGCCTCGGAGAGTAAAATTTCCCATGGGTTGAGCCCGGCATACTTCAACGGTGCCTTTTCCAGTCCGAGCCTGCACCCTATGTGGCGGCCCATCTCGCCCACGGAACACGAAAGGCCGCCTGCCCCGTTGTCGGTAATGGAATGGTAGAGTCCTAAATCCCTGGCCTTCAGGAGAAATTCCGTCATCTTCTTTTGGGTAATGGGATCTCCAATCTGAACGGCAGCGGTCGGGGATTCCTCGTGGAGTTCCTCGGAGGAGAAGGTAGCTCCGTGGATCCCGTCCTTTCCGATTCGTCCCCCGGTCATGACGATGAGATCGCCCGGCACCGGGTCCTTTACATGGCTGGGCTCACCTCGAATCTTGGCGGGCATAATTCCGCCCGTTCCACAATAGACCAAGGGTTTGCCCGCATATCGATCGTCAAACACCACGGATCCGTTAACGGTTGGAATACCGCTCTTGTTGCCTCCGTGCTCCACGCCCTCTCTCACCCCCTCATAGACCCTTCGAGGGTGAAAGAGCCTCGGGGGGAGGGGTTTGGCGTAATGAGGTGGTGCGAAGCAGAACGTGTCGACGTTAAAGATGAGCTTGGCCCCCTTTCCCGTGCCGAAGGGGTCACGGTTAACGCCCACGATACCGGTGAGAGCTCCGCCGTACGGGTCAAGGGCTGAAGGGGTATTGTGGGTCTCCACCTTGAAAACCAGGTTGTGGGAATCATTGAATCTAACCACCCCCGCGTTATCGTCGAAGACGGATACACAGGGATCATCCCTTCCCATCTCCCTTCTGATCTTCTCCGTTGCCCCCTTGATGTATGTATTGAAGAGGCTGTCGATTGCCTCTGTTTCACCTCCCTCGTCGGTATATTCGATGATGGCGTTGAAGATCTTGTGCTTACAGTGTTCCGACCACGTCTGGGCCAAGGCCTCCAGCTCCACGTCGGTAATTTTCCTCCCGAGATCGAATTCTCCCCGTTCTCGGAGCACCGAATCCCCTTTAAGGTGGGCCTGAATGGCCTTCAACTCGGGCAAGGTCAGGGCTAAGAGCCTCTCGTGACTGAGCTCGAGCAAGGCTCGGTCATCTCTCTCCAGGTCGATCTCCTGCACCTGGATTTTCTGGTCAATTTTCACCCTGGGCACGGAGGGTTTGACTCCCCTCCGTCCATTCCACAGGTGATGGGGTATGACCTCAAAGCGCTGGATCAACGGATTAACCAGGAGTCCGGTACAGATTTTTTCCACCTCGGCCTCTTTCAGATTCCCCTTGATGAGGTACTGAATTGACGTATAGACCTTCTCTTCTTCTTTCAGCCGGATGCCCAGTCTCAGTTCAATGGCCTCCCGGCCCGTTTTTCCCACATTGTCCGTTACGCCGGGCCGAAAGCCCACCTCGATGAGCCAATCGAAGGATTGGGCCAGGGGGCGATCGATGGCGTATTCTTGAATGATGGGGTCGGAGAAGGGGCCGCTTGCAACCATTTCCAGTTGTTCGGGGGAAAGATCGGCGTCGATAGTGTAGACTGAGATGGTATTGATGGATTGAACCTCAAAGCCTAGGTTCGCCCGAATTCTCTTCCTCAGTTTTTCACCGAGGGCATCGCGGACGTGGTTTTTGAAACCGATCTCAATACGATGCGACATAATAGGTTCCTTCGGCTGAGGTCATAGCGGAACAGTAGTCACGAGAAATATTTCTCCACTGCCCTGATACTGCTCCATAGATGAGCTTCTTGGTGGGGTTCCACCGTAATAATCGGACGAGGGGCAATCCGGCCAAGGAGGCCGAAGAATTCACGGAAATCCATCTTCCCATGGCCCAAAGGAAGGTGGTCATCCCGGGTTCCATCGTTATCGTGCAGATGAACTTCCGCGATATGTTCGCCCAGGAGATCGAACCATTGGGGCAAGGGGACCTTGCTGCACATGAAATAGTGACCCGTATCGAAACAGAAGCGGAAGTTGGGGGAATCGACTCCCTCGATGAGGTCTTTCAAAGTTTGGGGTTCCTCCTCGAAGACGTTTTCAATAGCTACGGTGGTGGCTATCTC
>CAYFXP010000402.1:0-15914 GCA_964346935.1 uncultured Syntrophobacterales bacterium | reverse complement strand
CTGATGAGGTAACTCGACCCCACGAAGTTGTAGGTGGCCGAAAATGTGAATCCGGGAATGATGTCATAGATTCGAAATCCCAGGTTTGCCTTGTGTCTCGGCACGGCTGGTATGTTGTTACCAACAAAGGGGTCGTCATCGAAGCTCGCCTTCTCAAACGTGTAGTTTCCAAAGAGGGTTAGTCTCTTGAAGAGATCCACCTTGCTTCCGATCTCCACGCCCTGATGCAGGGTTTCCGGATGATTGACATTGGTGCCAAAGAACGGGGCAGGTGTTGGATTAAAAAAGATTTCGTCTTTGATTTCCGCCCGAAACAGAGTGGCTCTCGCCTCGATATCAAGATTCAGAAAGCGCAGTGACTCTAGATCTGGGGCATAAAAGTGCCTTATTCCTAGTTCATAGTGTCGACCCCTCTGGGGCTTGAGATCTGAATTCAACCGAAGCTGGAAAGTACTCTGGTCAATTTCAACCAATTCGTCGGTGAGAGGAAAACGGAAGCTTCGGTTAATCCGGGCAAAAACAGAGGACCTATCGGTGTAGAGAAAGGTGAGCCCGGCGCTATAGGCATTCAGGCGGTCCCTGACGGTATCTTCTAGGCTGTCCTGCTCGAGATCATAGTTGACCCGTTCGTGACGAGCGCCCAATGAGATGATGAGGTTTTCCAGGATGGAGAAGTCATTACTAACGTAGAACCCATACGAATCCCTCTCAATATCAGTGTCACCCGATGGAACCAGGGGGGTCCCGAAAAAGAAATTCACATCCAGATCGGAACCGTAGATATCCACACCCGCGATGAACGTGTTCTCGCGATCGAAGAGGATCCCACTCCAGGAATATCGGGGTGTAAAGCTCCATGTTTCCAGATTCCTCTCGCTTGCTGAGGAGAAACTGACAAACTCATCCTCGCCTTCACGATCCCTGAAGGAAACATCCGCGACGATCCTCCCGTATACCCCCATGTCCCAATCTCCACCCAGGTTCACGTGCTGATCTACCGTTTCCGTTTCATCAAAGGGCCTCGTTGTCGCTCGCCTTTCGATGGCGAGCTGGGCCTCCGTGAGCGGACCTGGAAGGCCGAAATCATCGCGGTGATAGGCCCCGCTCAGATTGAAGCTGAGGTATTCGGTGGGATCAAAGACGATTTTTCCCCCAACATCCCTTGTTCGGAATTCATTGTTATCGCGATACCCGTTGGTTGAACCATAGCTCACGAAAAGAGAACCCGCTATATTTTCATGCCCGCCGCCCACAGAGGCCTCTCCCCTGAGGCGGCCATAGCTGCCAAAAATGCTATCAACCCTGGCGGTCAATTTCTCGGTGGGGGTTTTGGTGATGATGTTAATCACTCCACCAACGGCATTATCGCCGTATAGCACGCTTCCGGTTCCCCGCACGATTTCGACACGCTCGACCCGGTCCAAGGGGATTTGAGTCCAATCGACCCCGCTGAGATCGATCTCATTGACGCGCCGTCCGTCAACCAGGACAAGGGTGTTGAAGGGCCCTGTTTCACCGAACCCCCGCAGGTCCACCTGGGCCTTCCCGATGCCGAGCAGATCCCTCACAACGATACCTTCTTCGGTGCGGAGAAGATCCAGTACGGTTTTTGCGTTAGAGTTTTTAATGTCCTCCTCGGTGATCACGGTGACGTTGGCGGGAATCTTTCTGACTTCCCGCTTCTCCCTGGTTGCGGTGACGACGATCTCCTCGAGAATAACCTTCCTCTCTTCCTTCTCCTCCGTTTCCTGGGCGAAAGCCAGCAGGGGAAAGGAACTCAAAAACAGGACGACGGTGAAGCTGAGTATCTTTTTCATCTCTCTACCCTCCGTTTGCGATACCACTCCCTAACGCTTGACGGTACATTTAACAAAAAAAGCCCAGCCTCCCAGGGAGACTGGGCCTTAACCCGCTCTTACCCTTCACATCTCAACCCTCGAAGACACACGTGAAGGCTATTTAGGCAGGTTTTCTGACTCGTGGATCATCCTACTCCTCGCGCCTTCCCATCCTTCGGCGAAGGACAGTGGCCCTTGCAAGTTTCGCCCTCGGAAGAGTTAGTGATTTAAATCCCGGATCTCCCTGAGGGTCCCCGGTTCTCGCGTGCGAGAATCAGGAAATCCCCACTTACAGCGGCGGGTCCGTGACGGCCTTTCACCGTCTTCCCTTTTCGTTCCGCTTCTGCGGACCACCTAAATAGCGAATAATTTACCTTTCAAAGAACAACGGAATGATGGCTTATTACCATGGAAATTATGCTTTGTCAAGATATTTTTGGCGGTGATTGTTCTCCCAAGTCCCTTATGGGGTGTCGCGATACAGTTGAAGGCTGAGCTTGAGGTTAAGGTTAAGGGAAAATTGTTGTTGCGATGATATAGTGCTGCTGTGTTGCGGTCATGCGGTGCTTCAGTCCAGATGCTAATTTAACTGAGGCCAAATCCTCGTGCTCAGAGCTTCTCCTTTGTGGCTTAGATGCCAAGTGCGCGCATGAGGAAATCCGCTCAGGGCAATGGATTTGCTCGTTCACCTTGACTGGCGCGGGAAATCGGATATAATAGCTTGAAATTACACAGTATAATGATTGGAGAGGAGAATTCGCGAAGTGGAAGACCTATCTACGATTATCCTGGCAGCCGGCAAGGGAACTCGGATGAAATCGGACCTGGTCAAGGTACTGCATCCGCTGCTGGGCGTTCCGATGCTCAGCTATCCCATCGACCTTTCCCTCAACGGCATAAACTCGGGGAAGACCATCGTGGTTGTGGGATATCAGGGGGAGAAAATCCGAGCTCACTTCACCGATGAGCAGCTGACGTTCGTGGACCAAGGGGATCCCATAGGGACGGGGCATGCCGTGCTCTGCACTGAGCACCATTTGAAGGGCTTCAAGGGGAGGGTCCTGATCCTCTGCGGGGATGTCCCCCTCCTTAAAAGGGATACCGTTCGGAGATTTATCGATGCCCATAAGGGCAACGGCAGCGCCATCACTGTTATGACGGCGATTTTGGAGAACCCCGCTGGTTACGGTCGGATTGTGAGGATAGATGGTGGAGTGGTCCGGAGAATCGTCGAGGAAAGAGACGCCTCCCCTCCCGAGATGGCCATAAAAGAGGTCAATGCCGGGATATATTGCGTAGATTCACCCTTTCTGTTCGAGGCACTCAGGCAGGTGAGCGCGGACAACGCCCAAGGGGAGTACTATCTGACGGATATTGTAGCCATCGCTAATCAGCAAGGGAAAAGGGCATACGGCTTTGCGGTGGAGGACCCCACGGAGGTGATGGGCATTAACACGCGCGTCGATTTGGCGAAAGCCGATGAAATCCTCCGCAATGAATTGCTCACCCAAATGATGCTCGATGGTGTGACCCTCATCGATCCCAAGACCACGTACATCGATAAGACGGTTCGAGTAGGAAGGGACACGACCATCTATCCCAATTGTTCCCTTCAAGGAGAGACCGTTATCGGGGAGCGGTGCATCGTTGAGCCGAATTCGCAGATCACCGACTCGAAAATCTCGAATGACGTGGCGATTAAGGCATCCTCGGTCGTCGCCGAAAGTACTATCAACGAAGGTGCCAGCATCGGCCCCTTTGCGCGCTTGAGGCCCGGGACGGTGGTCAAAAGGGAGGCCAAAATCGGAAATTTCGTGGAAGTGAAGAAATCCATTATCGGTGAGGGATCGAAGGCCAATCACCTGACCTACCTCGGGGATACCACGGTGGGAAGGGATGTGAATGTCGGAGCGGGAACCATTACGTGTAATTACGATGGGAAGAAGAAGCACCCTACCGTGATAGAGGACGACGTATTCGTCGGCAGTAATGTCGAACTCGTTGCCCCGGTCACCGTGAAAAGGGGCTCGACCATTGGAGCGGGCTCCACCATAACAAAAGACGTCCCGGAGGATGCTTTGGCCATCAGCCGCTCCAAGCAGAAAACGATACGGGGTTGGAAGCAGAAGAAGGGGAAAAAGAAATAGGCCGTTCCGGCCAAGGGGCTTGGGGAAAATGTGCGGCATCGTTGGATACTTGGGACTCAGGGAGACGGTTACGGTCCTCATGGAGGGGTTGAGGCGGCTGGAATATAGGGGATATGATTCCGCGGGCATAGCGGTGTTTCATGGTGGGAACATAGAAATCCGGCGGGCCCAGGGAAAGCTGAAAATCCTCGAGGAGGCAATCGCCGGGGAATCCTTGGAGGGGAGGGTCGGAATAGGACATACCCGATGGGCAACCCATGGAAGGCCCTCGGATGACAATGCACATCCCCATAAAGCGGGAAGCATTGCGGTGGTCCATAACGGGATCATCGAGAACTACCTTTCCCTCAAGAAGATGTTGGTGGATGAGGGCCATGCCTTCACATCTGAAACCGATACCGAGGTGATCGCCCACCTCATCGATCATTTCATACAGGAAGGCCTTCCTTTCGCAGAAGGCGTGAGGCATGCCCTTACGGAGATCAAGGGCTCATATGCTCTCGGGATTCTCTGTGAAAAGGAGCCCAATAAACTCATCGGGGCGAGAAACGAGAGCCCCCTCGTCGTTGGATTGGGAGAGGATGAGCTGTTTATCGCCTCCGATACCCCCGCTGTGCTTAACTATACCCGGGACTTCATCTTTCTCGAGGATGGTGAAATGGCAGTTCTTTCCGATGGGGATGTGGGTATCCTGGATCTGGAGGGAAAAGTCGTTCCGAGGGAACCCAGAAGGGTAATGTGGAACCCCCTCATGGCGGAGAAGGGGGGATACAAACACTTCATGCTCAAGGAGATTATGGAGCAACCGAGGGCCGTCACGGATACCGTCAGGGGAAGAATATCCGAGGACAGATCGGAGATTCTCTTCGAGGGGCTGGATTTCGATGGAGAGATGGTGAGGGAAATCAATAAGATCGCCATCGTGGCCTGTGGTACTTCCTATCACGCGGCATTGGTGGGCCGCTACTTAATCGAGTCCCTTTGCGGGATTTCCGTGGAGACCGATATCGGCTCCGAGTTCCGGTACAGAAACCCCCTCGTGGATGATAAGACCCTGCTCGTGGCGATTTCCCAATCGGGGGAGACGGCCGACACCCTGGCCGCCCTGCGGGAGGGGAAGAAGCGGGGTGCGCGAAGCCTGGCTATCTGTAATGTTGTTGAGAGCAGCCTCTCAAGGGAGTCGGATTACACCATCTTTACCTACGCCGGTCCCGAGATCGGCGTGGCCTCTACCAAGGCATTCGTAACCCAACTGGTGACCCTTTATCTTGTAAGCCTTTTCCTCGGAAAACGGTCGGGGCATATCGACCATACCGAGATGGGGGAATTCATCGGGGAGCTGGTCAGGGTTCCCCACTTGTTGGAGGAAGTTGTTAAAGGACACGGGGAGATAGAAAGGGTAGCCAGGAAGTTCGTCAATGCCAGGAATTTCCTTTACCTGGGCAGGCGCATCAATTATCCCATCGCCCTGGAGGGGGCGTTGAAATTGAAGGAGATCTCCTATATTCACGCCGAGGGTTATCCCGCCGGGGAGATGAAGCACGGTCCCATCGCACTCATCGATCGGGAGGTGCCCGTGGTGGTCTTGGCTACGAGGGACGATACCTATGAGAAGGTTATGAACAACATCGAGGAAGTGCACGCGAGGGACGGAAGGATCATTGCCCTGGCCTCCCAAGGAGATAGGGAGATCGCCTCAAAGGTCGAAGATGTCATTTCCATTCCCGTCACCATTCCCCTCCTCACCCCGGTACTCCTCACCATTCCCCTCCAACTTCTGGCGTACTATATAGCGGATTTCAAGGGAAACGATGTGGATCAACCGAGAAATCTGGCGAAGAGCGTGACTGTGGAATAGCGAAATCCGAAGGCGGGGGGAAATGTCGAATCGTTCTTCTTTCTGGAAAACGCCCTTCAATCTTATCGCCTCCTTTAGAAAAAGCGAGTACACCGTCACCATAACGCTGGCAATTTTAATCGGCCTGCTCGGTGGTTTCGGGGCCATTGGATTTCGGCTCTTGATTCGGGCATTCCAGAGCATCTTCTATGGATCAAGCCCAGACCTCGTCGAGATCGTTCTATCCATCCCCTGGTATTGGAAAATTTTGATTCCCGCCATCGGTGGGTTGGTATTTGGGCCGCTGATCTTCTTTTTCGCCCGGGAGGCAAAGGGCCACGGCGTCCCCGAGGTCATGGAAGCGGTGGCCATGCGAAGCGGAATAATCCGAAAGAGGGTGGTGGTCGTCAAATCCCTGGCCTCGGCTATCTGCATGGGTTCCGGCGGGTCCGTTGGGAGGGAGGGGCCAATCGTCCAGATCGGTTCGGCCATCGGTTCGGCTTTCGGGCAGATCTTGAGGGTTTCGGGCAATCGATTACGGAACCTGGTGGGTTGTGGTGCCGCGGCGGGCATCGCTGCCACCTTCAACGCCCCTATTGCCGGGGCAATCTTCGCCCTGGAGGTCATCCTCGGTGAGTTTGAGATGGGAACCTTCGGCCCCATCGTGCTTGCCTCCGTCATGGCGACGGTCGTCTCCAGGGCCTTTCTCGGGAACTACCCCGCCTTCACCATTCCCGAGTATCAGCTAGTCAGCGTATGGGAGATCCCGGCTTACCTCGTCATGGGGGTCCTGGCGGGCCTCGTTGCCTTGCTTTTTACCACGACCCTCTATAAAACCGAGGATCTGTGGGACGATCTGAAGATCCCGGAATACGCCAAACCCGCCCTCGGAGGATTGGCCATCGGATGCCTCTGCCTCTTCTTCCCCCAAATACTGGGAGTCGGATACGAAACTATTACCACAGCCCTCTTGGGGCAGCTGTCGTGGCTACTCCTTTTAACCCTTGTATTTGTCAAGATCGCCGCCACTTCGCTCACCATCGGATCGGGGGGTTCCGGAGGCGTTTTTGCCCCATCCCTGTTCATAGGAGCCATGATGGGGGGAGCTTATGGCCATGTGGTCCATTACCTTTTCCCCTCCGTCACTGCCTCCTCGGGGGCTTATAGCCTGGTCGGCATGGGGGCCATCGTGGCGGGGGCAACCCATGCCCCCATCACCTCCATCCTGATTCTCTTCGAATTGACCGATGATTACCGGATCATCCTGCCCCTGATGATGACCTGCATCATTAGCGCCCTTACGGCAAGTCAACTGAAGAGGGAATCAATCTATACCATGAAATTGGTCCGACGGGGAATCGATGTCAGGGCCGGCAGGGAGGTGAGCATCCTGAAGTCCTTGCTGGTACGGGACTTCATGGTCCGGGAGGCTGCGATTGTCTCCGAGATGACGCCCCTCAGTAGCCTGCTTCAGTTCATCAAGGAGAGCACCCATTTGTACTTCCCGGTGGTGGACGGCAAGGAGAAACTGGTTGGGATCATATCCCTCCGGGATATCAGGCCCATACTCCTTGAGGAGAGCCTGATGGACCTGGTCATTGCCAAGGACATCATGACTGAGGATGTAATTACGCTGAGCACCGATGACAATCTGTACGATGCCATGGGGAAGTTCGGCATCAAGGACATCGGTCAGCTTCCCGTGGTCGATAAGGACAACCCCAAGAGGGTGGCGGGGATGCTCAGGAGGACCGATGTGATTGTTGCATACAACAATGCGGTTCTCCGCAGGAGTATAGAGAGAGAGTAATGGGGATAGAATTCCTGAAAGACCTCAATCCCGTCCAGAGGGAAGCGGTGGTAAATACCGAGGGTCCCCTGCTCATCTTCGCCGGGGCGGGGAGCGGCAAGACCCGGGTACTCACCTACCGGATCGCCTATCTCATCCGGGAAAGGGAAATCCCCCCCGAGAGGATTCTGGCCGTCACATTCACCAATAAGGCGGCCAGGGAAATGCAGGAGAGAGTAGATCGCCTCCTGGGGGGGTTGAGCCAGCGGGTCTGGATGAGCACCTTTCACTCGGCGTGCGTCAGGATCCTCAGAAGATATGTCGATCGGCTGGGCTTTCGCCGGAATTTCGTCATCTACGATGAGAAGGATCAACAACAGGCCATCAAGGCATGCATGAAGGAGTTGGAGATCGACCAGCTGACCTTTCATCCCAAAGCCATCCAGGCGGAGATCGACCGAGCAAAAAACTACGGCATCTCCCACGAGGAGTTCACGCCGGATCCGTTCAACGTGCTGCAGAAGAGAGTAGCCTTGGTCTATCAGGCCTACCAGGAGCTGCTCAGGCGAAATAATGCCCTGGATTTCGGGGATCTCCTGATGTTCACGAGCGTGTTGTTCAAGCAATTTCCCGAAGTCCTCGAGTATTACCAGAATCGCCTGCTCTATGTCATGGTAGATGAATTCCAGGACACCAATTTCATACAATATCGATTCATCCAGGATCTGGTGAGGGAAAATGGGAACATCTGCGTCGTTGGGGACGATGACCAATCCATCTACCGGTGGCGAGGGGCGGAGATCACCAACATACTCAATTTCGAGAGGGATTTCCCTGGAACGATGGTAATCAAGCTGGAACAGAATTATCGCTCCACCAAGCGGATTCTGGAAACGGCATGGCAGGTAGTTCGGCGGAATCGGGAACGCAAGGAGAAGGTATTGTGGACGGAGAAGGAGGAGGGAGAACCCATCGTCTATTTCACGGGAAGGGATGAGCAGGAGGAGGCGGGCTTTATCGTCCAGGAAATCCAAAACCAGCCCGGGAGAAAGTACAGTGACTTCGCCGCTTTCTACCGGACTAATGCCCAGTCCCGCGCCATTGAGGAGGAGCTGGTCAAGGCCCGAATTCCTTACGCCGTTATTGCCGGGCTGAGGTTTTACGAGCGTAAGGAGGTTAAGGATGTCATTGCATACCTGAGGGTCATCGCGAACCCCTGGGATGGCATAAGCCTGAAGAGGATCATCCAGAGCCCTCCGAGGGGTATCGGGCCGAAAACGCTCGGGAAGCTTGAAGGGCGGGCAAAGGAGAGGGGAATAAGCCTCTATGACGCCTTGGGGGAAGCGGGAGGGGACATTTCGGATGGTATCAGGAGAAAGATCCGTGAATTCATCGGCGTAATGGAATCCCTGCGGGAGGCCGCGAAAACCAGCGGTCCCCGGGATTTCATTAAGTTGGTTTTGGCACGAACGGGTTATTTGGATTGGTTGAGCCAGGGTCCGACGGAGGAGTCCATTTCCCGGAGGGAAAACGTGGAGGAATTGGTCAACGTTGTGGCCCAATTCGAGCAGGACGAGGTGAATGAGGACAAGACCTTGGACGGATTCCTGGATCGGGTCTCGCTGGTGAGCGATGTTGATGACTACGACGATAAGTCAAACAGGGTCTCACTGATGACCCTCCATTGCGCCAAGGGACTGGAATTCCCGGTCGTTTTCCTGGTGGGAATGGAAGACGGGCTCTTTCCCCATCACCGGAGGGGCGAAGGGGCGGAGGATTTAGAAGAGGAGAGGCGCCTCTGTTACGTGGGCATGACCAGGGCGGAGGATAAGCTCTATCTCACCAATGCGGAGCGGAGAAGGGTGTTCGGTTCGGAACGGTTCAATTTCCCCTCCTGCTTCATCGAGGAGATTCCCGAGGAACTCATGAGCCGCATGGTGGGCGATAGAGTGACGGTCTTTGGTGGGGAGGAGGGGGCCGACGGAGCGCCCCGTCTCGATTATTCCAGCAGCCAGCTTGGAGAGGCATCCGTCGAACTGGAGACAAGCCCTGAAGAGGACCTGCAGGTAGGGGTATGGGTAATGCATCCCATCTTCGGCCCCGGGGTGGTGAAGTCGCGGGAGGGGCGGGGAGATGAGCTCAAGGTGTGGGTTTACTTCCCCTCTGCCGGAACGAAGAAATTGAAGGCCAAGTATGCCGGGCTCGAGGTTGTGAGATCATGATCGACCTCCACATCCATACCACGGCGAGTTCCGATGGACAGCACACCCCCGAGGAGGTATTCCAGATGGCGCGGGGGTTCAGGTTCGAGGCCATCGCCTTTGCGGACCACAATTCCGTGGGAAGCGTGGAGGAGGGGTTGAGGATCTCCCCGAAGTTCGGAATCGAATGCATCCCCTGCATCGAGATCAACACCCACTATGAGGGTTATGATTTTCACCTCTTGGGCTATTTCATCGACCATCGGGACCAAGGGCTCCTGCGGTGGTTAAAGGGACTGGAGGCCGACAAGAGGAGGCAAATTCGGCAGAGGGTAAACCGCTTGAGGGAATTGGGTTTTACGTTATCGGCCAAGGATGTGGAGCGGTACTCCCTGGGAAGGGAACCGACGGGGGTCTCCTATCTCAAGGCGCTTTTGGAGAGGGAGGAAAACCGGAGGGATTTCCGATTAAGGGTTTACATCGATGGGGAGCGGTCCGATTCCCCCTACCTGAACTTCTACCTCGACTACCTGGCGGGGGGAAAGCCGGCCTCCGTTCCCACCCGATTCATCTCCACCCCGAAGGCAATCCGGCTGGTGCGGTGGCTGGGGGGGATACCCATCCTGGCCCATCCCGCCGAGGTGAAGGATGAGCGGCTGTTGCACTTGATCGGGGCGGGGCTGGAGGGTTTGGAGGTCTACTCCAGCTATCATGGGGAGGAAGACGAACAATACTTCGAGGACGTTTGTAATCGATACGGGTTGCTGGCCACGGCTGGGTCGGATTTTCACGGCAGGGAGATCAAACCGGATGTTCCCCTCGGGGAGCTGAGGGGTGCATCATACGACCTGGTGGAGAAATTACGGCAGGCGAAGAGGAGAAGGGATGGGTTGGTTCCGGATCGTATCAGGATCCCCCGGCAACCTTAAGGCGTGCCAGTGCTCGGGCCAGCGATGCCTTCGCCCTCGGTATATCGAGGTCCGGGGGATTTCCGGTTAACCTCCTCTGTGCCCGATCCCGCGATGCTCTTGCGCGTTCCACGTCGATCTCATGGGCCATTTCAGCCCGGCTTGCGAGGATCACCACATTATCCCTCTCCACCATCAAGAACCCCTCTCCCACAAACGCCGAAGCCTCCTTGCCAGCTGGCTCTCGGATCTTCAAGGCCCCGGTTTCCAGGCTGCTGATCATGGGGGCGTGTCTCACCAAGACGCCGAACCTGCCCTTGGTCCCCGGGGCAATGACGGAAATAACCATGCCCGCGTACGTCGTCCTTTTCAGCGTAAGGATTTCGAGCTTAAAGGTCTTGGCCATGAATCTCCTTTACGCCTCCGCTCTCTCTCGGATCAGTTTCGCCCTCGCCTGGACGTCTTCGATCGTCCCTACCATGTAGAATGCGCTTTCGGGGAGATCATCGTGTCTTCCCTCTATGACCTCCTTAAACCCCTTGATGGTGTCTCGGAGGGGGACATAGACCCCTGTGGCCCCCGTGAACTCCTCTGCCACGAAGAAGGGCTGTGAGAGGAACCGCTGAATCTTTCGAGCCCTGGTGACGGTGAGCTTATCCTCTTCCGATAACTCCTCCATGCCGAGGATGGCGATGATGTCCTGAAGCTCCTTATACTTCTGGAGGATCTGCTGAACCGTCCTCGCCACGGAGTAGTGTTCCTCCCCGACAATTCTGGGATCCAGGATCCGCGATGTTGAGTCCAAGGGGTCCACTGCCGGGTAAATCCCGAGCTCCGCCAGCTGCCTGGACAGAACGGTAGTGGCATCCAGATGGGAGAACGTGGTGGCAGGAGCAGGGTCAGTGAGGTCGTCAGCCGGCACGTAAATGGCCTGAACCGAGGTGATGGACCCGCGTTTGGTAGAGGTAATCCGTTCCTGGAGTTCCCCCATCTCATTGGATAGTGTGGGCTGATAGCCCACGGCCGAGGGCATCCGGCCGAGCAAGGCCGAGACCTCGGATCCCGCCTGGACGAATCGGAAGATGTTGTCGATGAAGAAGAGCACGTCCTGTCCCTTTTCATCCCGGAAGTACTCGGCCTGCGTGAGAGCTGAAAGGCCAACCCTCAGACGGGCGCCGGGGGGTTCATTCATTTGCCCGAAAACCAAGGCCGTCTTCTCGATAACGCCGGAACGATTCATCTCAAGCCAGAGGTCGTTACCCTCTCGCGTCCTCTCCCCGACTCCCCCGAAGACCGAGACCCCGCCGTGCTCCGTTGCGACATTGCGGATCAACTCCATGATGAGAACGGTCTTTCCAACGCCAGCGCCCCCGAAGAGGCCCACCTTTCCCCCCTTGGCGTACGGGGCGAGAAGGTCGATGACCTTGAGGCCCGTCTCGAAGATCTCCGTGGCCGTTTCCTGGTCCTCAAACGTGGGCGGAGGTCGGTGGATGGGGTACCTCTTCTGCGCATTCACGTATCCCCTTTCATCGATGGGCTCTCCCAGCAGGTTGAAGACCCTCCCAAGGGTTTCGGGCCCCACGGGAAAGGTGATGGGTCCCTCCATATCCACGGCATCCATGCCTCGGACGAGGCCGTCCGTAGGGGCCATGGCGACACAACGGACGATATTATCTCCCAAGTGCTGAGCCACCTCGATGGTCAAATTGATCCCCCTTTCCTTGTCCTCGATTTTGAGGGCGTTGAAGATGGGGGGCAGATCCTCCGTGAAGAACCTCACATCGACGACGGGTCCGATGACTTGGGCAATTTTTCCGACTTTCACAATCAACCCCCTTCAATTCGAAAGTGCAACGACTACGCAGCCCTGAGAGCCTCCGCCCCGGAAACGATATCGATGAGCTCCTTGGTGATGGAGGCCTGTCTGGCCTTGTTGTACCGCAGGGTCAAATCCCTGATGATTTCGTCGGCATTATCAGTGGCGTTTCTCATGCTAACCATTCTCGCCGCCTGTTCGCTTACAAAGGATTCTATAATGGCGTGGAAAATCTGGGTTTCGATGAACAGGGGGGCCAAGGACGTGATGATCTCCTGGGCCGATGGTTCGAAGATAAAATCGATCTGAACCTGGTCCTCTCCCCGGTCACGCGCCCCCTCCAAGGGGAGGATTCTTTCCTGAGTCGGCCTGTGGGTCAGCACGGTCACGAACTGAGTGAAGAGGAGATGGACTTCATCCACCTCGCGGACCTCATACCCGTTGATGAGGTCATTGACGAGATTTCGCATATCCGGTGGTGACAACTCCCCTGAGCCAATGGGGAAGAAGGTTTTGATTGGATAACCCTTTCGTTTGAGGGCGTCGTGTCCCTTCTTTCCGATGATGACCCATTCGATTTGTTTGGGGGCCTGGGCCTCTATGAATCTGTTCGCCTCCCCGATGATATTCATATTGTACGTTCCACAGAGGCCCCTATCGCCAGTAATCAGCACGCACCAAATCTTCCGAACCTCCCTCCGTGCGAAGAGGGGATGTTCGATGGAAGTTATGGATTGACGCAGGTTGGCCATCAGCTCTCGGAGTTTAGATACATAAGGCCTGGCATTTTCCGCGGCGCTTCGCATGCGGGCATACCGCACCGCGGCCACCATCTCCATGGCCTTCGTAATCTGTTGTATGTTCTTGATGCCGCGAATCCTTCGGCGAATTGCCCTGGTGGATTCAGCCATGCCTACCCTTCCTCGCTAGCCAAGGTTTCCTTGAATGCCTGGGCGGCCTTTTTCAAGGCATCCGCAATGTCGGGAGTCAATTCCTTTTGGCTTCGGAGCTTTTCCCGAGCAAAGGCATAGTTCTCCCGGAGGGATGATAGAAATCCCGCCTCGAAGGACTTGACTCGATCAAGCGGAAGATCGTCCAGAAATCCCTCGTTTGCAATGAAGATGATGGCGATTTGATCCTCCACGGGCATGGGCTCGTATTGATTCTGTTTCAGGACTTCCACGAGCCTTTCACCCCGATTCAGCTGGGCCTGGGTTACCCTATCGAGTTCTGCTCCGAACTTAGTGAACGCCGCGAGCTCCCGATATTGGGCAAGGTCCAATCTCAGGCTCCCCGCGACGGCCTTCATGGCTTTGATCTGGGCGTTTCCGCCGACACGGGAGACGGACAACCCCGCGTTGATTGCCGGGCGTACTCCGGCGTAGAAGAGGTCAGCCTCCAAGTAAATCTGTCCGTCCGTGATGGAGATGACGTTGGTAGGAATGTAGGCGGAGTAGTCTCCCGCCTGAGTCTCCACGATGGGAAGGGCCGTCAATGCTCCACCCCCCCCTTCTTCGTTCAGCTTGGCCGCCCTCTCGAGGAGTCGGGAGTGGAGGTTGAAGATATCGCCCGGAAAGGCCTCCCGTCCGGGTGGCCGGCGAAGGAGCAGGGAGACCTGTCGATATGCTACTGCGTGCTTCCAGAGGTCATCGTATATGACGAGGGCATGTCGGCCCGAGTCCCTGAAGTATTCCCCCATGGCGCATCCGGAATAAGGGGCAATGTACTGCATGGGGGCTGGATCGCTCGCATTGGCGGCGATGACGGTGGTATAATCCATGGCATTGAACCTCTCCAGCGTTTCCACCACCTGGAGGACCGTCGACTGCTTTTGCCCGATGGCGACATAGATGCAGGTGACATCGGTATCCCTCTGATTTATGATCGTATCAACGGCGAGGGCGGTCTTTCCCGTTTGCCTGTCGCCGATGATCAATTCCCTCTGGCCCCTCCCGATGGGGATCATCGAATCGATGGCCTTGAGGCCCGTCTGCAGGGGTTCCTTCACCGGCTGTCGCTCGACGACGTTGGGGGCATGCCCCTCTATGGGCAGAAATGTATCTGTGACGATGGGGCCTTTTCCATCCAGGGGTTCGCCCAGGGAGTTGACAATACGCCCCAACAGGGGCTCGCCAGCGGGGACGGAGATGACCCTCCCCGTGGATTTGACGGTATCCCCTTCCTTTACATGGGCGGTTTCCCCCAGGATGATAACCCCGATGGTATCCTCTTCCAAACTCAAGGCGATACCATGGATGCCGTGGGGAAATTCCAGGAGCTCGCTGTACATGCACTGGTCAAGGCCATAGACTCGAGCCACCCCATCACCGACCTGGAGAACGGTCCCGACGCTCTCCATCCTGAGCTTTTCCTCATATTCCCCGATCTCCTTCCTGATGATGGATGTGACTTCTTCAGGTCTGAGTTCCATGGTTCCGTACCTCTCGAACAGTATGCAATGGATAAAACTCCATGACTAGGCGATCTTCAGCTCGAGCAGCTGATTTCTTATTCGCTCCAGCCTCCCCCTCACGCTCCCATCGATGATCTGTGAGCCGATCCAAAGGATTATTCCTCCCAGGATCTCCGGGATCACCTCGACGTGCAGCTCGACCCGCTTGCCCAGGAATTGCTCAAGGCGTTCCTTGAGGCCTTTCAGCCTCTCCTCGGAGATCTCGATGGCTGTCTGAACCCTGGCCTTTACGATTCCCCGGGCCTCATCCGCGGCCTCCTTGAACTCGTCCCCGATGACCGTGAGGATCTCCTCCCTCTTCTTGTCCACAATGTGGCACAAGGCGTGGAAGACGAAGGGAGAAACAAGGCCCTCGAAGATATCCTGGCAAACCTTCTTCTTCTTCGACGGAGGGACCCTTGGGTGGAGAAGAAATTCCTGTAGTTGCCTGTTTTCGCGCAAGATCATCTGAATCTGCATCAATTCCCTTCCGACCTGATCCAGATTCCCCTCTCTCACGGCGACATCCAGGAGGGCCTTCACGTAGCGGATGACTATCCTTCGCTCGATCAAGGGTTCAATCCCCCGAACTCACCGATGAAATCGTCCACCAGTTTTTCAGCCGTCTTTTTGTCCATGGACTTCTGGATCATCTTCGTGGTGAGCTCCATGGATAGGTTAACCACCTCATCTCGAATTTCGGTGAGGGCCTTCTTCTTCTCCTGGTTGATATCGTAGACGGCCCTTTCCCTCATCTCGTCAGCTTCTTGACGTGTGGTGGTCAAGATCTCCTGGGCCAATTCTTGCGCTTCTTTAACCGTTTGTTCCATTTTCTGTGTGGCTTCACTCTCGATATTCGCCAGCCTTGCCTCGTAATTCTGCTTCAGTTCTTCGAGCTCTTGTCGGGCCCTCTCATTCCTCTCATA
>CAYFXP010000401.1:0-13065 GCA_964346935.1 uncultured Syntrophobacterales bacterium | reverse complement strand
CCTCAAGAATGGGTACACAAGAACGTTGTCATTCCCCTGAAGAGATCCACACCGTAAATATTTCGATAGATGCCTCATAAATAAGTCCTTGCGCCGACATAGCGGCGTCTGAAATATCTCTTTGAAAGTGAATCAAAGCGGATCCTCTTATTTCTGCCTGGTGCATGGATGAATTTATCTTCACCGACATAAATACCCACATGACAGATCCTTCTCCCCCCTGAAGTGGCGAAGAAGACAAGATCCCCTTTTGACAATCCACTTCGATTGACGGGCGATCCGGATTCCCACTGTCCTTTTGACGTTCGTGGAAGATTCAGACCATTAAGATGATAAACAGCCATCGAGAAACCACTGCAATCAAACCCATGCTCTGGCGAAGCACCGCCCCATCGATAAGGCACACCAATAAAGGTTTTTGCTGCAGTCACAATTTCATACCTGAGATAGGCAATGGCTTTTCTTCGGTCCTTTGATTTTGGATAGTCTCCCGGGCCGACGATGTAATATTCATCGATGATTCCCAAGGCAAGAAGATTTTCGGCTTTTGTGCGGGCGCTCTCCTTTGATGGAAAATTCCCAAAGCGGACCTTATAAAGCCCTGTTTTGTGAACGAAATAATAGGCGTTCAAGCCGCGATCTTGCAGAGTTTGTGTAAGCCGGACAGCGTTATTTAGATGTGAGAATGCCCCGACCTGAATAGCATGACCTATTCGGGAAAGAAACCTTTGCGGAACCATGGGCTCCGCACTGGGAACAACGGCAGGCTTACCTCTGCAACCAATTGCCAAGATAAATAACAGAGAAGTAAAAAAAAGTTGCTTCCATTTACGACCACATTTCATGAATACTCCCGATTTCCAGGCTCTCGCCCACCATTGTCGTAATCTCAATTCATATTCTGAAATGGTAATGCATTGGTCCATCTCATCAAGGAGCTCATAAATATGGTTCAGCCCAATGTTATTATCCTATGGCTTTTTATCAACTTTGTCTATGTCAATTTCGGTCAAGGTAAATGAATTTGTGCGGGTTTAGCCAAAGAAGATGTGGATGTCTCCCGACTCGATCTTCCGCTGAATGAGGAGCTGGATCTTTTTGCGGATAAATCCCCTTGTAATGGGGATGAGGAGGACGAATCCTACCGCGTCGGTGAGGAAACCCGGAGTCAGGAGCAAGATACCTCCCACCAGTACCAAGGCTCCGTTGACCAACTCGCCCGTCGGCATCCGGCCCTGGGAGAGATCCATCCGAATGTTCGTGAGAATGGCGAAACCCTGTTGCCGCATCATGTACCCGCCCAGTATTCCGGTTACGATGATGATGGAGATGGTATTGAGCGTTCCTATCCGGCTCCCGATCTCGATGAGAAGCAGGATCTCCATTAGCGGAACAATGATGAAGGTGAGGATTATTCGCATGGGAGGTCGGTCCTTTTTGGGGAAAAGGCGTCAGAAAAACTGCCTTAGCTTCAAGAGGAAGAAGGTTGCTCCAATCACAAAGAGGGCAATCACAATGATGAGGGGTAAAAATATGGCGAGCGCTGCCCTTCCTGCAGAAATCCTGTGGCTTTCCCTCAGGCCGATAATCTCGATGACCAAAGAATAAATGGGGATAATGAAACTGCCGATCAGGGGCACGAGGGCGAAGACCTGGGTTGACCACGAATAGGCAATAACCCGAAAGGTTGCCTCAAAGCCCCTCCGATTTCCGCCGACCATCATTAAGCACAGGTGAACGATGGCACTGCCGATAAAAAGCGTGACCAGAACGATAAGTGGGAGCGCGATGGTTATTCCCACCAAATAAGGTGTGGCCGTTCCGGGAAATTGCTCGAGCTGAGGGACAAATGCCTGCTGCCATGCAAGGCCCAAAACTCCTCCCAATACTCCTAAGATAAGGGCGAAGATCAAGGGATTTGCTAACCCTCTGTTCGTGGGCATTCGGCGGTAGAAGCTGGTGGGAGAAAAGAGTACCTCTCTCAGGGTGGTCAGAAATGCCTGAAAAAATCCCACCCTTGCCATGTCCTCCCAGGGACAATATTGTGCGTCCTCGGCTGGCCGATATGGGGTTGGCTCCCTTTCCCTCATCGTAGCATCTGGATATCGCCTGACCTGGACCATCGCACCAATGGAATGAAAAGCTTCAATGAATCGATTCCTCTCCTCTTGCGTCAGCCCCCTTTTAACGATAATTGGAGCCCTTTGAACCAGCTGTTCCGCCCTCTCCCGGGAGAGGTTGAATCGGGCCTGGAGTCCCTGGATTACCCTCTCCCGTTCCTCAACCGTATCGGCAGCAGGGCCAATGAAAAGGATCTCATACCCGATTTCGTCCATGACCGTCCCCTCTGAAAAGGGAATGCCTCTTTTCTAATACAAAACCGAATGTAAATCAATACCCCTCGCCGGGAAACTCAAGGCCTGGGAGGAGTCAGTGTATATTAAACCGGGGCTTCCTCAATTTTCTCGAGAACAGCGTTGTTCATAAGCGAAATCTGCTGGAGAAGTGGGGTACCCATCGAGGGTGAGCGGGGAGGGGAAAGCCCGCCCTTTAGAGGCCGGAAGGGGCAAGTATTCCCCACCCGCGAATCCCGAAAGGGTCACTTCGGAAGCACTGAAGCGAAGGGACAATGGTGTGCTCTCGAGAAAAGCAGAATCTATTATGAAATCAAAAGGTTAGGGAAATTCAGTCAACAAAAATCAGGGAACTCCGGACATTAAACTGTTGTAAGTTTGCCATTGCGTAATGTAACATTAGGCGATTAAACAGGATTTCCTACGCACAGGAGAAGAGCAATGAAAGACAAGGCTCGAATATTCCTTTATATCATTGGTATCCTCTTTTTGCTCTTTTCCCCCGGTTGTGTCGTCGGACGGTACTACGAAAGCCCCAATACTATAGCCGAAAAGGTCAAGGATATCAAGCCGGGCATCACCACCAAGGAGGAGATCATAGAGTGGTTTGGACCACCCCGGAACTACATGAGCCCCACGGTGTTCAACAAAATACTTCGGGACCTGGATCTTACGGGGGAACCCCTAGGGACCTTTCCCTTTGCCAACATCCTTTCCTACCAGTACGACCAAGCCAACTTAAGGGCACTGGTCTTGGTTCTCTTCAATTACGCGGAGGCAAAGGTAAAATCCGATCACCTGGTCATCTTCCTCGATGAAAATGAAAGGGTGAAATACTATGGCTTCTATAGGGGAACGGAAGAGTTATAGTAGGATTCTGGCCATAACATTCCTTTTGATCATCACGGTGTGCGGCTGCACCATAGGCAGGGTTTACCGGGGTTCGGAGCTCAGAGCAGACCCAAGGGAAAGGATCGTTGTCGGCACGACGACGAAAGCTGAGATCCTGAGGATTTTCGGTCCTCCGTATTGGGTTCAGAAACAGTATGATGGTGACATCTTCGTCTATACTTATCTCCGAAAGAACTCCAGCATGCTAACCCTGGAAGAATCCGTCTTTACCAACATTACATTCTTCGTATACAGGCGAATGCAGGAAAAGAGGGACAGCCTTGTTATCCTCTTCGGGAAGGATGGGGTGGTCAAAGATTATGGGCATTATGAGGGAACGGGGGAACTAAAACCCCTGTGAGCCAACATCGGCTCGTATGGTCCGCCGATGAGGTGCCACTGAGGATCATCTAGTAGAGGATCGGACACCAACGTTCCTGAAATTCCGTCTCAAAGGTGTCGGTCAATTTCCTGAGGCCCGTCCCGTTTCGTTTGATGACGTAGATATCCCAGCCCGTTTCCCCCTCCGATAGGAATGAAATCCACTCCCCATCCGGAGACCATTGGAGATGGGTCGCCGGGAAGTCGATGATGGGATCAATGGTTTTCTTTTTCCCTTCGGCCTCTAAAAGATAGAGGGTATTTGGCCTCGGTGGTCTCCTGCCTGCCAGCAAAACCAATTCGTTTTCCTGGGGAGACCAACGGTGCTCCTGAATGCCCTCCTTGATTGAATAAGTAGTCCGGTATTGTCTCTTTCCATCGGCTTCCACGAGGTAGAGGACAGGCCTTTGCGTTCCATCGCGATCCTTATCCCACCTCCGGTAAGCGATCATGAACCCGTCGGGAGACCACTGGGGGTCTTCGAATCGTCCAGGGGCTGCTATTACGATTTCACTACCGTCTTCGATTTCCACCTTCACCAGCCCTCGAGGGGATATGAGTAGAATTGTTTTTCCGTCAGGCGACCAGAGGGGATTTGCCGCGGGGTAGGCGATTTCCCTCGATTCCCCTCCGTTTGCATTGACTACGTAGATGTGGGACTGGGATTCGAAGAGCACACGATCACCCTCAGGGGACCACGAATAGTCCCTGACATAGGTGGGGCTCCCAAAAAGGAGGACCGATTCCATGCCCTCTGCGGCATAGGATAGGAGCCTTCCGCCGTTCACGAATAGGAGCCTTTGCCCATCAGGAGACCAAAGGGGGGAAATTCCAGGAGCGATCTTCTCCATCTCGCCCCCCTCCGCAGGTATGACGAAAATCTCCCTCGAATCGAGAGTGTAGAACGCAATAGTGGACCCACTGGGTGACCAGCGGGGAGAAAAGTAAGCCCCTGGTCCTTGAGTTATGTTTTGCTCGACGCCACTTCCCACGTAGAGGATGAAGAGGTCCCCCTTGGGTATTCCCCCGTCTCGTTCGTATTCCCTGAAGAAGAGCATTTTTCCCCATTCGATTCGAATCTCCGGCCTCAGGTAAAAAGCTTTGACGGTTTCACCTTCTTCGAGGGTCACGATGGCCCTTTGAGTTACGTAACCGGGAGCTGTAATGGTGATAACGTTCCTTCCCGGGATCAACTCTCGGACGAAAAAATACCCCTTAGCATTTGCTGTGACGGTTCCAAAGGACCCCTTTATCTCGGCGTATGGAACGGGAAGTCCCTCCGTTCCTTTCACCAAGACCTTCCCTCTCAGGGAGGGGGGTCCGGGGATTGCCTCCCCCTCGAATCCCTCCAGTTCGAGAAGCTCGAATTCGGCAACGGCATTCCATGTACCGAGGCCGAGCTTTCCAGAAGTATAGGTTCCACCACCCGAAAGGGTATGCTCCATGCTCAATTTATCATCGAGATAACCCTTGACTTTCCACCCACTCACGAGGAGGGAGATCTCATACCACGTTTGCTTTTCTATTGATCGGGGAACCGCGGTTTCGGGGATGATTTCCCCACGATCCCATCGGTCCTGCCCGATCCCCGAGGGAATGTCCTCCCGACCGCTTATGCTCCACCAAAGGCTCCTATCCCTGGCTCGATACCGGAAGAAAACCAAGATTCCCCCGGTCCCCTCCATGATGCGTGCCCTTATCTTCAACTGGTAATCAGTCCATTGACTTTGGCCGAAGAGCAGTAGTGTTGGGGCAACTGTTCCGTCGCCCTGTCGGAAAACCCGTTCGTCCAGTCGCTCCCAATCGCCTGAAACCGGCTCCACCACCGCTTTGAAGGAGGAAGACTCTATGCTCCATCGGCCCTCCTCCCCGTTGGCAAGTTCTGCCCCTAAGGTAGCGGAGAACGTTGCTACCACAAGGACCATAAACCAAATCCTGTGACGAATCCCTCCCATGAATCGCATATTCCCCCCTAAAAAAACAGTTTTACCCCCGTTAGATCGGTCTTTTGACCAATCTTAGCCTGTTCCCCTCATCGAATTCATAGCAGTATGGAAAGTCCTTATCGGATGCCGCTGTCGGATCGATCTGTTCCTTTATCGCGTAGAGGGCGTCAATGCCGCTTGAACCATTGAGCCTCTGCACCTTTGAATTGATCTCTGGCAGATACCCTCCCTTTTTCAATTTACGAACCAGTATTTCCTCAAAAGCCTCATGGGGGACCTCATAATGTCTCCTTCCGTCTCCGATATCCGGTGAGATATCCCGGGAAACATCCATTACGTCCATAGCGGTGTTTCGCAGATCGATCCACAACGGGGAGAATCCGAAGAAGTAGAATTCCGTGAGAAAGGTTTCTCGGCTGGCCATTTCCATCAGCTCAACGATGTGGGAGCGCCTGTTTTCCGATATGGACGGTGGCTCCTGAAGGCAGGGGTAGTGAGCAAATCTCCTTATTTCCAACCCCTTTTCTTTTCCGGAGGAGAGAAAGAGAAAGAAGGCCTCCGGGAAGAGGGCACAGGTGATAGGCCTTGCCCCATAGATACCGCAATCCTTTCCGGCCAGGAAGGGACAAGGTTTCTTCAGCTCAAGGCCAAATCGCTGAAACCATGGGCTTTCGTCCATTGGAGAGGTACCGATTTTAAAATGGGACCTGAAGAGGTTGGAGGGCGTTTGCCCGGTTAGGAGGGAGACCGCGACGACATCAATGATGGTAGTGCTGATATGAAGCCTTTCATCCTTACAGCCGAACCGATCGCACCAATCCGGGCACGAAAACGCGGAATCCATGGTAAAAAGTCGAGCCCGATTTTCAATATAGTCCACTAGGCTCAATTTCCCACCTTTACTGGTACCTCGTCATTTGAGACAATGGGTTAGTCGTTTTATATCAAAAAGGGAAGAAAGAATAAAGGGATATGATTAGGCTTTTCATTCCTTCTGACATGGATCGTATCCTGGAAATAGAGGCCCAGGCCTTTCCAAAATCCCCTTATAGCCGGGGTATTTTCAGGAGTCTCTATCGATCCAATCCCAGAACGTTCCTGGTTTATGGGAATGAGGAGATTCTTGGCTATCTCGTCTACACACTTGAGGGCCATATCATTTCCATCGCGGTCGATCCCCGCCATAGGAGAAAGGGAATAGGGGGCCAACTGGTCAGAGAGGTCATCAGGAATTCAACGGGCGAATTCATTTGGGTGGAGGTTAGGGAGAGCAATGCCGGTGCCCAGGCCTTCTATGAAAAATTGGGGTTTCGCAAACAGGGCGTCATTCCGCGATACTATTGGACCGAAGACGCCTATATCATGGTGAGATGACCACAGAACCAGGACAAGGCATCAAGTTTGAATGCCGGATCGCTTTAGAAGGAGCGCCCATTTGTCGAAAAGGCTATGATAACGAAGGATGTATTCCTCCCCGTCATCGGCCAGCACCTTGTAATAATCGAGCCTGATGGATCTGCGGGAAATCCCGCCCTCATACCACCTGTCCCTTATTTCCACAACTGCATACCTCTTCCCTCTCCATACAAACGCTCGGGGGGTTTCGTTGGCCTTGTAACCGCTATAGCACTCCACCTGTATGAGCTCAAGACGTTTCATGAGTTGCCTATACCCTTGATATGGTATCGATATGAGTGCATAGCCTACCTTTCGACGAATACGGCCTCGGGGAAACGAGGAAAAGGAGCTCAGAGATCGGTTTCCGGTTTTCCGGGGATTCCCCACTTTGAACTTTGACATTGACTCTCGTGTTCGTGTTTCGTCTCCGTTATCGGTTATTTGTCATTTGACATTTGAAGTTCTGTTTTCTGCCTCTACCCTCTCAACCTCAACCTTAACCTGAGCCTCCCATCTTCCCCCTTTCCGACTGCAGCACTGCAACACTGAATAATTTCGCGCTCAGAGCTCGTTTTTCAAATACCTCACAGATCTCCATATGATTTGAGCAATTCCAGGGCTATTCTTGCCCACTCACTGGTGGAGTCGAATTTCAGGTAGGATTTAAAATATCTCTCGGCCTCGTCGAATTTCCCCAGCTTGTGGAAACAGATCGCTATGTTGAAATGGGCATCGGCAAAGGTTGCTTCGTTTCCGATGGATCGGAGATAGAAAACAACGGCAGTTTCGACATCCCCGTGTTCGTCCAAGAGATTGGCGAAATTGTAATTCCCCTCCACGTGTTCCGGATCGGCCATGAGGGCTTCGAGATACCAGTGGCGAGCTTTCTCCATGCTGCCAATGCCGTAATAGATGTTGCCGAGGTTCACCATGGCATCTGCATCCCCTGGATTCAGTTCCAAAAGCTGCCTGTACTCTAAAATGGCCTTCTCCGGATCACTTGTTACGTCGGATCCCGAGGCCCTCAGCATTCCATGCCTCCATCGATTAATAGAGATCACAGCCCTCGGTTTTTTCACGGAGAAGTCCATGTGGAATTGCCCACGGGAGTCGAAAGTCTGGCCCTCTTTGCAAACCAGAAGCTTTCCTCCCTCGATAGTGAACTTCAGTTCCGTCAGGGGCCTCTCCGATTCCGGCAGGATCTTCTTAAGCTGTTCCAGATAATTCCTCATCTGCCTCGGGGTAACGCCCTTATCCATTAAGTCCTTCACGACCTTAAAGCAGACGAGTTCCTTAAACCCAAAGACGGGTTCCTCGTTTTCCATGGACAGATGGGGGACAAGCCCGCTTCGGTGCCAGGATTTGATTTGGCCCTCGCTAACCCCAAAAAGGCGGGAGATATCCTTGGTCCGATATCCCTTTCGCATTACGCTAAGCCCACAAACACCGAGGCCCGAAGGAATGCCTCACGGGTCCTCTCGAAGTAGCCCACCTTGCATCTTACGTGGGTTTTTACCCAGTGTATATCGCGCTTGCCTGCCCGCAGCAGAGGAGTTTTTCTCCTCTATGGTTTACCCCCTAGTGGTAGTTCTCCTTTACCGTTTTCTTGGGCTTGTCATGGAGATTCTAATGGAAATCCCCGAATAAGTCATCCCATTTTTGTATGGTGGTTTGCTCAATTTTGTCGAGAACACCGTTTTTCATGAGCGAAATCTGCTGGAGAAGTGGGGTACCTATTGAGGATGAGCAGGCTGCTGTTTCGGACCAGAAAGGCTGAAGTGAAGGCACAATGGTGTTCTCTGGGAAAAACCAAGATCTGGTATGAAATCAAGGGAGTACGGAAACCCATGAGTTTTGCAGAAGGCCCTTGTCCTTTGCCGTGATATGCTGCAAAGGGGAGAAGCAATGGGAAGGTGACCCTTTGGAGGATGAGCCCTAGGGCCTTCATGAAAGGCGGTGGCCGCAATGGGGGCAGAAAGAGGCCTCACGATCGATATATCCACCACAGCTCGGACAGACCACCATTTGGTCAAAAACGCCTTCATCAACCATCCGTTTGGGGCGAGTCATTAGCCAAAGGGGCAAGAAGACGATCCACAGGAACAGAACCCCTACCGCCCAGGCCAACGCCTTGCCCGGATTCTTACCCCTTCTCTTGGCATCATGATACACCCAAAATGCCAAAGCGATAGCGACCAAAAAACCGAGGAATCGAATCATGGATGCCCTATTCAATCCACGTGGAGGAACAGACACTTCAGATACCCTGTTTTTCTCAGTGCCGGCAGGATTGGATGATCTGGAGCTTGCGAGCCGTAGGCCAGGATACGGATCGTTCTCCCCGCCATGAGCGAGGCCTTTTGAATCATGGACAGAAACCCATCCCAGGAAAGGTAAGAGGAACAGGAGGAGGTGACGAAGAGTCCCCCTCCCTTAACCAACTTCATGGCCTCGGCGTTTCTCCTGAGGTAGCCCCCAAGGCCCTGAGGGAGTTTCCTCCTCGTCTTGATGAAGGCCGGAGGATCGAAGATGATACAATCAAACCTCCTTGCCGCCTTAGCGGCCTGCTCCATGTACTCGTCCATGTCCCCAGCAATGAAAGTGCAGTTGTGTATCCCATTCAATGGGGCGTTCCTCTGGGCCAACTGGATAGCCCCACCATCCTTGTCGACGGCCCATACCTGGGACGCGCCATGCATGGCCGCAGTTAATGCCCATGCGCCGGTATATGTATAGCAGTCCAGCACCGTATTCCCTTGAATGAAACGGGCGAACTTCCCACGGTTCTCCCTCTGATCGAGGAAGAATCCCGTCTTCCGACCCTCCATGACATCAACGAAATAGGATAAACCGTGCTCTTGGATCACGATCTCTTCCGGGAGTTCGCCTGCGATGACTTCCTTTTCCAGTGGCAACCCCTCTTTGAGCCGAAGCCTCGTATCGTTTCGCAACACGATGCCCCTTGGCTCAAATATCTCTGATACCGCTTCGATGATGGTAGACCTCCACCGTTCCGTGCCCACTGTCGTGAAGGAGAGAACCAGGACATCGCCGTAGCGGTCAATGACCAAGCCCGGAAGGCCATCGGATTCCCCGTAAACGACTCGGTAGGAGTTCAGTTGTGGATAGATACGCATCCTCAGGTTATTTGCCTGCTTTATCCTATTCCTAAAAAAATCCTTCTCGATCTCGTCATCGTGCCTTCGTGTGAACAATCGGACGGCGATTGCCAAATTGGGGTTAATATAGCCCCTTCCCACAAAATGGCCCTTCGATGTGAAAACCTCAACCAGGGATCCCGGTTCGATATGATGGATGTCCCCGATGAGCTCCCCACGATGGATCCACGGATTTCCCTTTTCCACTTTGGGAAGATACTTTTCGTTATAGTAAACCTTTTGCATCTTTCTCTAGGTTTTCAGTATAGCCTATAAGAGTCTTCAGGGGAATATTCGTTTTGACCGGATTTTTTGACTTTCACGAGGACTTTATGAGGCCCCGGAAGTCGCCAGATATACCTGTTGATTAAAAGGATGGGATGGCTTATCATTGGCCCCATGGAAAGGTGCCCTCGGGGGTAATGTATGGAAGATTATAAGAAGATGTATCGGACCATTATGGAGGATCACTTCCCAGATGAGATGACCATCCACTTCGGCGAACAGCGGCTTATCTATCGAAAGAGGACCTGGAAGCTCCCCGATGCCGTATCGGAACAAATCATCGAAAAGGGGCTTCGGTACGGGGAAAACCCTGGGCAGGAGGCGGCACTCTACGAGTTGGTCAATGGGAATTTAATCCTCGGGGATTGTCACTTTATTGGACCGGGTTATGGATTGGTAAGCGGCATAGCGGAAGAGGACATGATCCAGGAAGGAAAACACCCTGGGAAAATCAACTTAACCGATGTGGACAACGCGCTCAATATCTTGAAATTCTTGATGAAAAAGCCCGCCGTTGCCATTATGAAGCATAATAACCCCTGTGGTACTGCATACGGGGAATCTGTTTCGGAGGCTTATGAGAAGGCTAATATGGCCGATAGAATTGCTGCCTTTGGGGGTTGTGCGGCCTTCAACAGGCCAATCGATAAAACGACGGCGGAGATGATCAGTCAGAATTACCTTGAGGTGGTCGTTGCCCCGGAATATGAGGAAGGGACCGTGGAGATTTTGGCCAAACGATCAAATCTGAGGATCATTCGTATTGGAAAGATCGATCAATTGGAGCACTATCGGACTTTCCGCTTCGTGGATTTCAAATCCCTCATGGACGGGGGGATTATTGTTCAGCAATCCGCTATCAACGCCATTACTACGAAGGAGGATTTGAAGCCCGCGACTGCCTCCTATGAGGGAAAGCAGTATGCCATCTCTCGAATGCCAACGGACCAAGAGTGCGAGGATATGATCTTCGGCTGGGCCGTTGAGCAGGGGGTGACCTCCAACTCGGTGATCTACGTCAAAGATGGGATGACTGTGGGCATAGGAACGGGAGAGCAGGATCGGGTTGGAGTCGCTGAGATCGCCATCTTCAAGGCCTATACCAAGTATGCCGATGCCCTTTGCTTCAGAACGTACGGGATCCCATTAAAAACATTGGAATGTGAGATTCAAGCCGGGAGCAGAGATCCCTCTCAAAAGGAGACCATCGACCTTCAGGTGGCCAGGGAAAACGAGGGGCTGAGGGGCTACGTCATGGTTCCCGATGCCTTCTTCCCCTTTCGAGATGGGGTTGATGTGGCTATCAAGGAGGGCATTACGGGGATCATTCAGCCTGGCGGTGCCATCCGCGACTTCGAATCCATCGAGGCCTGTAACGAAGCCGTTCCCCCAGTCACCATGGTCTTCACGGGTCAGAGGGCTTTTCGGCATTGAGGGGAATCCTCCCTCTGCTCAAAATGCACCGTCTAATTTAGGTATCAAAACTGATGAACTCGTAAGAAGTCAAAAATGGGACGGCAAAGTAAAAAGCGCCAAATGCATGGCTTGCGAATGTTGAGGAGTGAGGTGTACTCACCAGTGCGCCGCAATAAGGAAAGATGAAGCCTAACGCAGCCCTTCGGCTTTGCTCAGGGCCGTGAGCCTGTCGAACGGCAGGTGACGGCTTTATGGTGGATCAGGGTTGCGAAGGGGCATTGACCCCATAGCCTGGCCCTCTATATATTATTATAAGAAATTAATAGGGGGCGAATATGTGGGATTATACCGAAAAGGTGAGAGACCATTTCATGAACCCGAGAAACGTCGGCGAAATCGATGATCCGGATGGATTTGGAGAGGTGGGATCCTTAGCCTGTGGAGATGCCTTGAGACTGACCTTCAAGCTGGACAAGGACAGGCGAATCAAGGACGTAAAGTTTAAGACCTTTGGATGTGCGAGTGCCATTGCATCATCCTCTGCCCTTACGGAGATGGTAAAGGGAAAAAGCCTTGAGGAGGCGGAGAAGGTTACCAACCGGGACATCGCCGATTACCTGGGTGGTCTCCCCGAGGAGAAGATGCACTGCTCGGTTATGGGCCGGGAGGCCCTTGCAGCCGCCATCGCCAACTACCGGGGCGAAAAGGTTGAAAAGGAGGAGTTCGAGGTCGTATGTAAGTGCTTCGGCATTACCGACATGGAGATCGAGAGGGCGGTAAGGGAGAACAACCTCCACACGGTTGAACAGGTGACCCATTACACCAAAGCAGGAGGAGGATGTGAGTCTTGCCATCCAAAGATAGAGGCCATAATCGATAAGGTCTGGGGCGAAAAGGAGGAGAAGCCCGTCCTCGCCAAGCCGGCAAAGGGAGAGAAATTGACCAACATCCAGAGGATGAGGCTCATCGAGGAGACCCTCGAGAGGGAGATCAAGCCCGCATTGAGGCAAGATGGCGGGGATCTGGAGCTCATCGACATCGAGGGGAGTAAGGTCCTCGTGGCCTTAAGGGGGACCTGCTCCTTCTGTCCCTCGGCCGACTTCACCCTAAAGCAGTACGTTGAGGCAAAGCTCAGGGAGTTCGTCGCAGACGACATCTCCGTGGAGGTGAGGGAGTGAGAACCGTCTATGTGGACAATAATGCAACAACTCAGGTTGCACCAGAGGTCTTTGAGGC
>CAYFXP010000400.1:0-3840 GCA_964346935.1 uncultured Syntrophobacterales bacterium | reverse complement strand
AGGAGATTACTAATTTCGCCAAGCAAAAGGGCATCGATATGATCTTGATCGGGAGTCGTGGACTGGGCCAGGTCAAGGGAGTGCTCCTGGGGAGCGTGTCCAGCAAGGTTTGCTATGTGGCCAACTGTACCTGCGTGACTGTTAAGTAAGAGACCCGGATTCAGGGAAATGATTAGACAGGAGTGTCAAATGCCACTATAGGCGGGGAAAGGGAGGAGAACGATGAAAGGGGTGAAACCAATCCTGGCCCTTCTAGTCCTGGTCGCTTTTCTCATCCCGAACCATGGAGCAGAGTTGCTGGCGCAGACACAGGAATCCGGTGAGGTGGAGCGCCTCATTGCTGACTTGAAGGATCAATCGTGGCAGGCCCGATGGTTTGCGGCACAGGCGCTGGGGGACATAAAAGATCCCCGGGCAGTGGATCCCTTGGCTGCTGCCTTGAAGGATAAGAATGTCTATGTCCGAGCAATGGCAGCATGGGCACTGGGGGAAATAAAGGATCTCCGCGCAGTGGAGCCACTCATTGACGCTCTGAGGGATGAGATTAAGGATGTCAGAAAGAAAGCAGCATTGGCCCTTCAGGAGATAACGGGTAAAGACTTCGGTAAGGATCCTGCCAAGTGGCAGGAGTGGTGGGAAAAGAACAAGTAAACTGCCCGCAGCGGTCTCGCCCTAGTGCTTGTCACCCCGTCCCCTCAGGCTCTCGACGTTGTGCACGTGGACGTGGTATCCCTTTTCGACATCGTGGGTTGCCCGGCCGATGATCTCGCCATACTTCACCACGTTTTCCCCTTTTGGTATTCTCTTCAGGGCAAAGTTGTGACCGAACCGAATCGGTTCCCCTACTTGCTCTTCTCTCGATTCCTCCCCCAATCTGATCCGGACTGTTTCGCCTTTTTCGACGTCCGATAAGAGTGTGGCCACGTTGTCCTTTGGATCCATAACAATTGCGATCTTCAATGTGCTCCCCCCTTTATTCTCTTGATCCGGCCCACATAAATCAAGGAGACGACCATTCGGTTAAAGGCGCCGGGAGATTCCGGCCAGCATATCCAGCCTGGGATCGGGCCGGTGAACATCGAACACTCCCGGAACGAGGCCCTCAAGTTTGGTTTTCTTCCCCGATGCCACCTCGATGATCTCGCGGAAAATTTTAGAGCCTACCTCTTCTATTGATTCCTTTCCCTCGATGATGGTTCCCGCGTTGATGTCCATATCCGACTTGACCTTTTTGAACGATGTCGGATTTCCACATACCCGTATGGTGGGGGTAATGAGGCCTTCAAGGGAAGCCCCTACCCCTGTTGTGAAAACCAAGATCTGTGCACCGGCAGCAGCTAGATTAGTGACTGCCTGGGCATCGAGGTGGGTCCCATCCTGGAAGTAAACTCCTGGGCCTGTGGGGCGTTCACATTTTCGGGCGCTGTTTTCCAGTACACCCACGATGGGGGACTTGCCCGTCTTATGCAGGGCCCCAAGGGATTTTTCCTCGATACTCGACAGGCCACCGTCTATGTTGCCCTTGCACATAAATTCCATCCTTGCACCGGGCATTTTCCAGTATTTCTCCTCATTGAGGATGACCTTCTCAATCCTCTTACGAATGCTCTCATGGGCGGCCCTTCGGTAAAGCTCTGTCTCTCCACCGATGGCTTCGATGGGTTCCGTAAAAACCACGGAAGCTCCTTGTTTTATGAGCTGATCCACGGCGAATCCAACGCTGGCGTTAGCCGCCAACCCTGACGTGGCATCCGAGCCGCCGCATTTCACGGCTACGACCAGGTGATCGAGCGCAAAGGGCTTTCTCCTTTGTGTGCTTATCTGCTCCTCCATGTTCCTGGCTATTTCGACCCCGCTTTCGACCGTACGGGCAAGTCCGCCCATCTCCCGACATCCGAGAATTTCCATGGGTTTTCCGCTTTTCGAAAGCCTTTCTGAAAAGATATCAGCTCGAAAAGCTTCACATCCCATTCCGATCAGAACAAGGCCAGCAATATTTGCATTCTCGGCAATACCCAGCATGGTATTGACAACCTGCTCATTTCCCAAATGGAGACAACTATAGTGGTGAGTCACGGGCACGGCGGACCCCACCTGCTCCGAAATACTGCGAGCGATTCCCTCAACACACTCCACCACGGCAAAAATTAAGATCAGGTTCCTTATCCCAACTCGTCCGTCATGTCTTTGGTAACCCAGGAATTCCATTTCTCCCCCTTATTTGGTCATTTGGGGATTCGAGATTCGTTGAGGGGTATGATGAGACGAAGGCTTTTCATATTGTGAACGTGGACATGATCCCCTTCCCGAATCTGGCGAATTGCCCGGCCTATGACCGCCCCGTATTTCATGACTTTATCGCCTTTCTTCAACGACATAAGGGCAACCTTGTGCCCCATGGAGATGGGCTCTCGCACATTGAGAGCCTTTGTTTCCCTGCCATCGGCCGTGACGATGTAAATGGGTTCCCCGGCTTCTGCATCGCTGAGCAGAGTCGCAACCGAATCCTCCGGATCGATCATGATAGCGCGCTTCATTTGTATTCCTTTCCGCCTGCCAGGGGGTCTCGGATCTACACGGGGGGGCCGATGTTCCAGACGCTGATCGTGCCGTATCCCAACGCCTCCGCTTTGGTGGCCTTCCCTGACGCTACGTTCAAGAGCTCTTGGAAGATTCTCTCCCCGGCCTTTTCCACCGTTTCTTCCCCCCTGAGAATGGAACTGACATCGACGTCGATATGGCCACTCAGCCGTTGAGCCGTATGGGGATTTCCCGTTACCTTTATAATGGGGGAGATGAGCGTTCCCGCGGGTGACCCACCGCCTGTGGAGAAAATGATAATCTGAGCCCCAGTGGCGCCGAGGCCAGTCAGAGCTTCCGGGGTGCGCCCCGGACCATCCATGAAGAATAAGCCCCTCCCCATGGGGATCTCACCATAGTTGAGCACGCCTTGGAGCCTCGTCCCGCCCCCCTTCTTGATGGCCCCGAGGGATTTCTCCTCGATAGTCGTTATTCCCCCGGCGATATTGCCCGGAGCGGGATTTGCTCCACGGATATCCATGCCCGAAGCCCTTACCCTCTCCTCGCACTGGTTCACGAGGCGAGAGAGCTTTTCCTCAACCTCGGGGCTCGTCGCCCTTTTGGCCAGGATGTGTTCCGCTCCGATGACCTCGGGCGTTTCCCCGAAAATAACCGTTCCTCCGGAGGCGACGAGCATATCCGCTGCGATTCCCGTAGCGGGATTCGAGGTGATGCCTGAGGTAGTATCCGTCAGTCCGCATTTGATTCCCAGGATAAACCCTTCCACGTCGCAGGGAACCCTCTTCATCTGGGAAGCTTCACGAAGCATCAGGTCAAGAGCTCTTGTTCCTCTGGGAAGGGCTGCCGGTAGCCCTCCCTCATCGAGGACAACGAGGGTTTCCACCATCTTTTTCGTCTGCGCAATCTCATTGGCCAGGTATTCAGCGGTGATGGACTCGCACCCCATCCCGATGATGAGCGAGCCGGCGATGTTGGGATTCTTCCCCAGGCCGGCCAACGTCCGAGCCGCTTGATCCTTATCATCCCCGAGTTGACCGCATCCCTGTCGGTGAGCCAGCACGAGGACGTTGGGGTACATGCGTCCTATCCTCGAGGCCACATCATTGGCGCAGCCCACCGAGGGAAGGATAGCGATATGATTCCTGTATCCCACGGATCCATCGAGCCTTATATAGCCGGTCATTTCCATATCAGCTCCCAAAACGGCTATTTGAGAGGAATAAGCCCCTCATCCAAGACTATTTTCACGGCCATTTGGGCGGCCTTTGCGACCACTTCCGGACATTTATCACGGTGAGA
>CAYFXP010000399.1:0-3461 GCA_964346935.1 uncultured Syntrophobacterales bacterium | reverse complement strand
TACCACTCCATCGCCCTGTCCTCCATGATATGAACTTCAGCAGGGTCCTTATTGGGGTCGTAAGTTCCGATCTTTTCGATAAACCGACCATCTCTCGGGAAACGGGAATCCGAGACGACGATCCGATAAAATGGGTGCTTCTTACCACCAAACCGGGCCAGCCTCATAACCATAGCCATCTTTTGAATCACCTCCCCTGGTTTTCCCTCGTGATCTAAATCCGCAACAGCTTATAGAGCTCCCTCGTCCCTCCTGTGCTCAACTTCTTCATCACCTTGAGCATATGCGTGTACTGTTTGAGAAGTCTGTTAACATCTTGAACGGTAGTTCCGCTTCCCTCCGCTATCCTTGATCGCCTGCTTCCGTTAATAATGGTATGATTCCGTCGCTCCTTTCGAGTCATGGAATTGATGATGGCCTCAATCTTCACCAATTCACGCTCGTCAAACTGAATCCCCTTCAGGCCCTTCATCCCTCCAATCCCGGGAATCATATTCAGGATGCTGTCAATGGATCCCATTTTCTTGATCCGCCGAATCTGGTCCCTGAAATCCTCCAGGCTAAAGGAGTCCTTTCTCAGCTTTCTCTCCAGCTCCTCGGCCTTCTGCTCGTCGAAGGAGGCCTGGGCTTTCTCGATCAACGAAAGGACATCCCCCATTCCCAGTATTCGAGAGGCCATCCGGTCGGGGTGAAACACCTCGAGTGCGTCCAGTTTCTCCCCGGTGCCGACGAATTTTATGGGCTTCCCCGTTACCCCCTTGATGGACAGCGCTGCACCCCCCCGTGCATCACCCTCCATTTTCGTGAGGATAACCCCGTGAATGTCCAGCGCATCGTTAAATGACTTGGCGATATTGACCGCATCTTGACCCGTCATGGCGTCGGCAACCAAGAGGATCTCCCCGGGATTCCATTCGCCCTTTATTTCCCGAAGCTCTTCCATCAGCGGCTCGTCGATGTGAACCCTGCCTGCGGTATCGACGAGCATGAGATCATAAGTCCTTCGCAGGGCCCTCTGCCTCGCCTGTTGGCAGATCTCCAGAGGGCTTTGTGCCGGACTAGATTCATAGAACTGTACCCCCGCCTCCTTTGCCAGAAGTTGAAGCTGCTGAATAGCCGCTGGCCTGTAAACGTCGGCCGGTACCAGGTAGGGAAATCGGTGCCTCTCCTTGAAGTATGCCGCCAACTTGGCAGCAGTAGTCGTCTTTCCGCAACCATGAAGCCCGACCAGCATAACGGTAACAGGCGGCTTGCCCGATAAACTGATCTTTGGCTCACCATCACCCATCAACGATGCCAGCTCCTGGTGGACAATCTTGATCACCTGTTGCGCAGGGGTTAAGCTCGTCATGACTTCGTGGCCTATGGCCCTCGCGTATACGGAATCGATGAAATCCTTAGCCACCTTAAAGTGAACATCGGCCTCTAACAGTGCAAGCCTTACCTCCCTGAGGGCCGCCTTGATATCCGACTCCTTCAACTTCCCATGGCCCTTAAGCTTCTTGAAAACCCCCTGGAGCTTTTGCGACAAATTATCGAACATCGTGGCTTAAGGCTTTCTAGGGACGTAAGGGAAATACGTAAATAAATAATTAATTCTATTGAAATTATCGGCAATTGTCAATTCACTCCGACCGACGGTAATTTCCCCATCTCACGGCTGGAATTCAATGTTAATGCCTGGAAACTGAGAAATGTTAGGCTGGATAGCTCGACATAAGGCGAAATCGGAGAGTGACATGAAGTAGATCAAGCCATAGATGAACAGAAAGATCATGGCCAGGAGTATCCCTAGCCCCATTGGCCCTCTGTAGGCGTTTTCATCGTAAGCCATCTTCCTTATCTCATCGAGCCTCGATCGCATCTCCTCCAATTCCCTCATCCTCTCTTCAGGGCTCCTGGCATTCCCTCTTAGTAATTTGAGAATCTTGAGGTGAACGTGTCTTATGGCTATCTCGGGCATTGAGATCGGGTTTCTGCTGAGCCCGGTAACCGCGCTCACCTCCCTGGCGAAGAAATCCTGTGTCCTGAGCCGTAGGCCGTTCAATGGTGCTGTGCACAGCCAAGCTATGCCCCGGCATATCGTTCGATAGAAATAGTCGAAATCGAGAACAATCCCCTCATGAGGTGAGAGGGCAGCTTTTGCAGCCATAAATACGAGACCAGCCAGCATGAAAAGCTGGACAACTCCCACCACGTGGGAGAATGTATAGGGGTGATAGTGAACTGGGGATGGAAGCACGTCGAACAGCACCTTCGGATAAACCCCAATAAGTACACAGGAAAAGGCCGTCAAAATCATTGCTAACCGCATATTAAAGGTTGGCTCTCTGGCCTCAATGGTTTCATTCTTGGCGAAGAAGGTAAAGTAGCAAAGCTTCGTAAAGGAGAGAAACGTTCCCACGGAAGCCAGGATCAACATCAGCTCCAATATGGGTTTGTGTGCCTCCGCAGCCGAGGATATGACCATCCCTTTACTCACAAACCCATTGAACCCTGGCCCCCCGGATATGGAAAGAGAGGCTATGACGCAGGTGATACACGTAAGGGGCATCAGCCCGGCTAACCCGCCCAACTCAGTGAGCTTTCTCTTTCCGGTCACATAGATTACCGAACCCATACACATGAATAAGAGCGACTTGTAGAGGATGTTGTTAACGAGATGGGCTATTCCGCCATTTACCCCGAGGGCGCTCCCCACCCCTATCCCTGCTATCATGTAGCCCACCTGACTTATGATGTGATAGGAAAGGAGTTTCCGGGTATCATTTTGGAGCAGCGCGTAGAGAACCCCGTAAACTGCCATGACCCCACCCATATAGGCCACCACCTCAGCTCCTGAGAAACACCTGGCCAGTGCATAAACTCCCGTCTTGGTGGTATAGACTGAAAGAAACACGCTTCCCGTAACAGTACCCTGGGGATAGGAATCCGGCAGCCAGGTGTGAATGGGAATGAAGGCGGTATTTAACCCGAACCCTATGAGTATGAAAACCGAAGCCCATCCGTCCCCCAACGGGCCTACTGGGGTGAATCCATGGGAAACGATATGGATGATAATGCCCGTCAGAAGTGAGCATCCACCAAATATATGCATCAACACGTACCTGAAGCCGGCATCCAGGGATTCCTTTTTCCGCCCATACCATATGAGGAAAACGGAGGTGACGGCCATGATTTCCCAAAAGGCGAACAGGCTGAAGTAATCCCCAGCAAACACCACCCCCAAAGAGCTCCCCACATACAGGAAAGCAGCCACATGTTGGCCGTCTTCCCCCACGTGCAGAGAATAGAGGATAGCGAGGAATCCCATGATGACGAATATGTATCCCATTGCTAAGCTCAGCCTGTCTACCCTGGCGAAGACCAAATCGTATCCAAGAAACCGATATACCCAACTGGTACCGGGCTCAAGGTTTAACAGGTCAATAAACCCAATTACGGGAATCAGAAGAAGGTAG
>CAYFXP010000398.1:0-3407 GCA_964346935.1 uncultured Syntrophobacterales bacterium | reverse complement strand
TGGGGTCATTCCGGTTCGACTCGGTGGGCAGGTAGTCTCCGAGGGGGTCATTCAGTCAGTCTGGGGGTTTTTCTTTCTCTTCATTCTGGTTTTCGTTTTCGCGTCAGTTGCCATCTCTTTGCTGGGCCTCGATATCGTCACGGCATTTGTTTCGGTAGCCGCGACCATCAACAACATCGGGCCTGGGCTGGGGGCTGTTGGCCCCATGGACAATTACACGTCGATTCCTCTCATCGGAAAGTGGATCCTCATCTTCTGCATGCTCATCGGGAGGCTTGAGCTCTACACGATCATCGTGCTACTGGTTCCAGAATTCTGGAGGAGATGAGGACCCGCTCCTGTGCGGTTTAAGGTTATTCCTCCTTATGACCCAACAAAGTATTCATGGGATTTTACGGGAGGTTCATAGTTTCCCAGGGAATTTCCCCCTTGCCCTCTCCCCTATTGAAAATCAAATATTCCGACAGGGCGGGTAAGTAGCGACAAAAGGCATACCCAATACTACGATGGAATAAAAAGTTTGACTAAGGTCAAAGCGGATTGGGAAAATGCTGTATATACTGGAAAATCACCAGGGGGGGAAGATTCCGTGGTGTTGAGTCGAAAGGAGAAAAGGGATATCCGGACCCTCATTCGATTCGTCGATATCTTCTGTCGGGAAAACCACAGGGAGAATTGCAAGAGGCCCTTTACGCCCCCATTCGAAGAAGTAATCCCCCTCGTAACCAGGGGAGTACAGCTTTGTGAGTCGTGTTCAGAGCTTCTTGCCTATGGGATTCGAAAGCGTTTTCGGTGCCCCTACAGCCCCAAGCCCATGTGCAAGAAATGCGAAACCCAATGTTATAGTCAAAATTACAGGAAAAAGGTTCGGGAAGTGATGAGGTTCTCGGGCCCCCACCTGGTCAAAAGGGGAAGGTTGGATCTCCTCTATCATTACCTCGCCTAGAAGGAATACCAACAATAGGCCCCTGGGGGGAGGGCGATTGTCAGGCCCGGACTGTACGCCGGGAAAATTACCCTCAGTCCTTTTCCTCTTCGGCCTTTAGATCGTGGTCAATATGAATGGAGCCGATGACGCTTTGAGCCCCGGGGCAGTAAGGGAGATAGCGCTCAAATGCCTGGTTGGCTTCATCTATTTTCCCTCGGGGAACCCTAAGGTCATAGTGGACGCGAATCCGGGTGATCTTGAGGACGCCGTTGACATCTTCGATATCCCCCTCTACATGAGCCTGGTAGCGATCTTCGCTGGTGGGGATATCCTTCTCGGCCAAGAACCTGGCCAAGGTTCCCATCATTCAGCCTCCCACGGCCCCTATGATGTGGTCGAGGGTCGCCGCGTGTTCCTCCTTCGGCTCTACCTTGTAAAATCGCTTAATACCCCCGTGTACGCCGTAGTATACCGGTTCTTCGAATCCCTCGATGAAGGCTTTTCGAACCGGACCTTCTAGTCGCGTAATGGTAATTCTCGATGTATGGACTAGTTTTCCCATCCCTTCCCCTCCATTGGTCCGATTCCCGAGAAGTCGATATGCATAAGCCGCCTCGTGAAGTAATGATATCAAAGCGAATTACCGTTTACAAAAAAAACTGCATTTTTTGGATTAACATTGTCAAAGTAGGAAGCTCCCCCAGGATACTGGGGGGAGGATGAGACAAATTGCGAGAGAAATGGATCCAAATGAGGCCCGAGAAGTTGAAAAAGAAATACTACAGGATGATCCCAGAGGAGATATCCTCAAGGCCCTCCTTCTGGAGGATGGTGATTTTCTTTCCCTCAACCTCGATGATCTTCCTGTCCCGCAATTTTCTCAGAGCCCGGGATAAAGTTTCACTGATGGTCCCCAGTTGGGAGGCCAGTTGGCTTTTGCTGATATCGAGTTCGAATTCAATCCCTCTTTCAGAACTTCGGCCCGACTTTGCGGAAAGATCAACGAGGTATTTTGAAAGCCTGGCAGATACATCCTTTAAGGATAGCTCCTCGACCAAGCTGACGAATTTCCTGAGCCAATGCGAAAGGCTGGCAATCATGTTCAAGCTGATCTGGGGATTCCTTCTGATAAGGTTGAGAAAGCCTTCCTTGGAGAAATACAGAACCCGAGTCTCACCAAGGGATTCTGCAAAGGCGGGGTATGTTGACCCGGCAAAGAGCGCGGCTTCCGCGAAGGTCTCCCCTGGCGAAATGATGTGGAGGATCTGCTCCTTTCCCTCGGGTGAAAGCTTGTATACCTTTACCCTGCCCGAAATGAGGACGAAAAAACCCTTTGCCTCTTCATCCTCAGAGAATATGAGAGCCCCCTTAGGGTATCTCCTTGATGCGGAGATGGCCTTGACCTCGGCAATTTCTCGGTCTTCTGAGCCCGAGAAAAGGGGACATTTTTTCAATGCCGCCTCAATATCCATGGCTCGAACGTGAGTTTCCTCATGGGATATTTTGCTTTATGGTAGGGCAATTCTCAAAAAAATGGAAGGGGAAATGGGCAGTCTGGACGACCATCCATTTTTACGTCAATTGCTGATGGAGGCACGATTGGCTCATGAGGAATTAGCAATTCGCGGAGAATTATGGTATGAATTCAGGACGTGTGAGAGGCTAATGACATGGATGAATTAGTCGAGAGGATTGCGGAATTGGTTGTTTCCTCCAAGAGGATTGTGGTATTCACCGGGGCTGGTGCAAGCACCGAATCGGGAATCGCGGATTTCAGGAGCCCGGGAGGGGTCTGGGACAAGTATAACCCCGAAGACTTCTACTTCCAGAGATTCCTGGCCAGCGAGGAATCCAGGGAGAAATACTGGCAGATGAGTACGGAAATGTATGGATCCCTCAGGAACGCCAAACCAAACCGTGTTCATATTGCCATTGCGGAATTGGAAAAGCTCGACAAACTGGATTGCGTCATCACCCAGAATATAGATGGCCTTCACCACAAAGCTCGAAATTCCCGGGAAAAAGTCATCGAGCTTCATGGAAACGCCCTTTCCGTATCGTGCCTGAGCTGCAGCAGGAAATACGATCGCGAAGAGGTTCAGGATAGGATGCGAAAAGGGGTAAAAGTTCCTCGTTGTGATGATTGTGGAGGCCTGCTCAAGCCGGATACCATCTCCTTCGGTCAAGCCATGCCGGTGTGGGAGACCAACGAGGCCCATAAACGATCTTTCGACTCCGATTTGTTCATCGTCGTCGGATCCTCGTTAGTCGTTCAACCGGCGGCATCTATGCCCATCAATGCCAAGCAGGGGGGAGCAAAACTGGTCATCATAAATCGAGATCCCCCACCCCACGATGGCTATGCCGATGTGGTTCTTAACGGACCTGCCGGCGAGATTATGGAAAGAGTTCTAGCCAAAGTAAAGGAGAAAATCAGGACCTGATGGAGATCTCTGGAACACTGGAAAACGGGCTCTGA
>CAYFXP010000397.1:0-1655 GCA_964346935.1 uncultured Syntrophobacterales bacterium | reverse complement strand
CGCTTCACTCCGGCCCCCAACGCCTTTAGTTGGTGTGTCCACCTCGCGCGGCGCCGTTTACGTGGCCGACCAAACAGCCGCAGCCCACAAACTTGGAGAGCGCGGTTGCTATACTTTCCTTGCTTCTGATATGATAAAATTGTTTAATGAGATCATAGAGTCCAGATCAGCGTGTACAATTGTACTGCTTCGAGAGAAAAAACCGACGGTTTTTGGGAGTTTCAAGAAAACGCTGTTCCATATGTCCAAGGGTTCCGAGGAAGAAATAAAGGCTCTCGCCCGATTGTCCACAATGGTCAACTCCTCCCTGGACCTTATAGAGGTGTTGGACAATGCCATGAAGTATGTGGAAGAATTGATGGATGCGGAGGCCAGCTCAATCTTCGAGGTGGATTATGAGCGAGACGAACTCGTCTTTCGATTAGCCCGAGGCAAGGAGGGAAATAAGGCGCGAGAAATACGTTTATCGATGGGTGAGGGCATCGCCGGGTGGGTAGCGCGGGAGGGAAAACCTTTGCTGGTGTGCGATGTCCACCGTGATGAACGCTTCAGTCCACGGGTGGATAAATACACGGGCTTCAAGACCCGCTGCATTGCGTGCGTACCCATCAAGCACAAGGGGCGACTGATCGGGGTGCTGGAGGTACTGAATAAACGAGGAGAACCCTTTAATGAGAAGGATCTGGAGCTCCTTACCGTGGTAAGCAACCAGATCGGCATTGCCATGGAGAACGCTCGCCTATACCAGCGTCTCCAGGAAAAATTCATCCTTACCGCAGAAGAGCTAAAGAAGACGCAACAGAAGGTCATTCAAAGTGAACGACTGGCGGCATTGGGGCGCCTTTCCCAGGGGGTGGCACATGAGGTGCGCAATCCTGTCATGTGCATCGGCGGTTTTGCCATCCGGCTCAAGCGGAAGTTCCCCCCCGAGGATCCTGCCCATAAGTATGCCGAGCTTATCCTCAAAGAGGCCGAGCGCCTGGAAAAAATGGTCCGGGACGTGGAAGAATATGCCAGCATGCGGGAGCCCGAGTTTCGGGAGGTCAATCTCAAAGATCTGATAGAGTACGCCCTGGAGGAATGGCGGCAGAACTGGACACCTTGTGATATTCAAGTGCGTCTTGACCTCCCGGACGAAGAGATCACCTTCCCTGGAGATGAGCAGCTCCTGTCCCTGATGCTTAAGAACCTCTTGCAGAACGCGGGAGAGGCTTTGACCAGCGGAGGTGAACTGTCCATCTCCGCCTACCCCCAGGGAGGGCGGATAATCATCAAAGTGGCAGATAGTGGAAGCGGCATCCCTCCGAAGAGCCTCCCACAGATCTTTGATCCTTTTTTTACCTCCAAGCCCCAAGGTTCTGGATTGGGCTTAACAAGCGTCCACCGCATCGTGGGCGAACATAATGGCGAAATCAGCGTGCAATCCACCACGGGAGAGGGTACTGAGTTCCAGATCCGGCTACCCCTTTACCCAGACGATATACAGCTTAGCGAATTGGAAGGCCTGCAGACAAAATCCCGGATATTCCTTGAGCCTAATTGAACGAAAGTCGAGGATGCCGCAGATCCAAGGCGCCAAAGGTAAAGCCATAGTGAACTATTGCGAACCTTTGGCAATCCGCCTCAGGCGGAGTATCATCGGCTTTCCCATCGGG
>CAYFXP010000396.1:0-5237 GCA_964346935.1 uncultured Syntrophobacterales bacterium | reverse complement strand
ATACTGCCTATGACCGATTCAACTCTTTTTAAATCCCGCTCTGTAGCCCTAAGAGCTCCTTTCATAGCACCAAAGGCTTCCACCACATTCTTCAATTCGTAAATCTCGCGGAATTCCTCGGGGCTGAATTTCGCTACCTCCCTGCCGAGGTGTGTTTTTCGCACCAGGTTCATTTCTTGTAGGCGTTGCAATGCCTCTCGGGCGGGGGCGCGGCTAACTTCGAACTCATTACCAACCCTCAGCTCACTCAACTTGGCCCCTGGCAAAAGCTCTCCCATTAAGATGCGATCCTCTAAGATATCAACAATCCTATCAACGAGAGTTTCTCGATGGAGGTTCCATTTAATATTCGTTGTATGCATGATCCACCAAAAGTCTTACAAGATATCCCATTATAAACCGGGCAACTAAGCTGAATGTTTGTATACTTGTATACAATCTTCTTTTAACTGTCAACAAAAAAATTAGAAAAAATACCATTGTGATCACTTTCGCTTGCGTGAATGGGCTTTCTTTTAGTCCATCAACAAAGGGATGGAATTTGACAAATCGCGTTATGAGATCAGAATAGTAAACGGGATGTTTAATACTTTCAACCGCTTAACTATTCCATGTTGACCTTGGCCTAAAACGGTTGGAGGAAGAAAGGAAGCAATAGGCATGACGATGAGAGGTTTGGTTTTGTGGGGATGTCTTGGGATGGTACTTGTCCTGCTCAGTTGTTCTAACCCGTCTAACCAGGTCGTCGGGCTAAGACACTTTCCCATTGACAGCATGGACGGAATGATTACGCGGTCAGGCGTGCGAATTGACAAGGATATCTCAAGTGATGGCAATGGCTCCTTGAGGATTACATCCATCAAGCCTAGGGTCATCAGGTTATTTGAGACAGGCGACATCGACATCGAGAATGCGCGCCTCACCTATCAAGCTCGCCTCCGAACGGCACATGTGGAAGGCCAGGTCTACCTGGAAATGTGGTGTCATTTTCCGGGCAAAGGCGAGTACTTTTCGCGGGGGCTCAAGACTCCCCTCACGGGGACCACGGAATGGACGACCGAGGAAACCCCATTCTTCCTGAAGAAGGGGGAAAATCCCGACAACGTGAAGCTGAATCTCGTTATCAACGGCAAGGGGACCGCGTGGATCGATGATATTCGGCTCCTGAGAGCCCCTCTTGGATAGCAAGGAGGTGATCAACCCAAACGCAACTATCATGCCCTGGTGGGCACCTTCGAGGCATGAAAATGCTTCCATGAGGTAGGGCTATTTTCCAAGTAACTCAATGGGATTCGAAGGGAAGATAGATTACAGGATTGATTTTGGACTATTGAAAGGGTATGACCCACTTCATATCGGATACCTGGAGGGATACTTATCTTGGAATTGTCCCCAAATCTCTACGCATCCTTGGGTTATGGCGGGCCTTCCTTCAGAAATCTCTCCACCTTTGCTTTTTCTTTCAGCTTTTCAACGTAAAGGCTTACTTCTCTCTGGAGCTTTTCCTGCTTGAGATGGCGTTCAAGCGTGCCTTTGACGTCCTGGTAAGCGATGGTCTTTGCAGGTTTTTTGTCAATGACCTTAATCAGGTGGTATCCGAACTCGGTCTCGACAATGTCACTCAATTTGCCAGGCTCTAACACAAAAGCCGCCTCTTCAAAGGGTTTCACCATTTGCCCCCGCTTAAAGTAGCCGAGGTCCCCACCCTTGGCACTACTGGGACCTTCGGAAAACTCTTTGGCAAGAGCCGCGAAATCTTCACCCTTTTGCAGCTTCCCCTGAATCTTCTCCAGCTTTTTGCGAGCTTCGGTCTTCTCCGCCTCGTCAGCCCCGGGATCAACCTTGATCAGAATGTGACTCGCGCGCACCTGCCCAGGTTGTTTGAAAACTTCCGGGTGGCTATCATAGTAGTCTTTGCTCTCCCTGCCGGAAACCGTAATTTTCTGAACAAACTCTTTATCGATGAACTGCTGAATAGCCATCTTCCGCTTAAACTGTGACTTTATGGCGGCCTCAGAGAGATTTGCATCACTCAATGCACTTTTGAATTCGGCTTCGCTGGAAAATCGTTCTTTCAGCTTCCTTACCTGTTCATCGATCGTCTCATCGGCAACGCTAATTCCCTGTTTTTGGCTTTCCTGATAGAGTAACTCACGGTGGATGAGGCTTTCGAGGACTTGCTTTCTGATTTCTGATAGTTCGGAATCGCTGGGAAGCTTGCCCATCCTGGAAAGCCGTTTCTTCACACGGCCCATCTCCCTGTCGAAATCCACCCGGGTGATCACTGACCCGTTCACCACTGCAGCTTTACCCTCTGGAGGCTGTTTTTCCCCTGCCAATGCGGGCGAAGTAACCAATGCCAGAGCCAAAACCGTTACGGGCACCAAAAACCATTTGCTATGTTTTGCCTCCATGCACATTTCTCCCTTCCGATACGCTAAAAGCTGAGAGAATTCGTCTGTGAAAGGTGATTGATCTCGTTTAAACTAATATTTTTCCCTTCTCCCGAAACCCGATCTACCGAAAGAGGTTTTTGGGTATTCCTTCCTTGGCCTCGCTTCCTGGACGATGATTTTCCTTCCCGAGAGTTCTCCACCGTTCAATTTCCTTATGCCCTCCTGGGCCTCTTCTTCACTGACCATTTCCACGAAACCAAATCCTCTCGAGTTACCGGAATACTTATCCCTCACGATGTTGGCTGAAGTACACTCGCCGACTTCTCCAAAGCTCTTCTTGAGATCCTCTTCCGTCAATCCATACGGTAAATTACCAACGTATAATTTCTTAGGCATCTTTACCCTCCCGTTCATAGCCCTATGACCATCTACATTAACCGTCCTCTAGATTTGTCCCTCCTTCGCCTAGCCGCATGTCTTTTCCGTTTCTTTTTTACACTGGGTTTCTCATAAAACCGTTGGCGTCTGAGGTCCTTTTGTACGCCTTCCGATTGCATCTTCTTCTTGAGCACCCTAATAGCCCTCTCAAGATTTCCCTTAACCTCCACACTGATGGACATTAAATCTCCCTTTCCACAGCGAAACTGTGAATATGTCCGACCGCCACACGGAAATATGAAGCCTTACCAGATAAAGCCCAGCCAAATCTGACGATCACATGATTCCCGTTAATTCTCCTGAAAAAACCCTGCCCTTTCTCTTTGATCAAACCCACGACAGGCTTCTTGCGCTTTGCCTCTGTATGGTCAGGGAATCCTAGGGAAGGATTTTACGGTCGCCCAATCTAACCTGAAGAGACCCCTCATGAAGACTGATTTCCCAGAGATAAAGAGTAATCAGTAGCAGCAGGAGTACCTGATATAAGCATTACCGCGATATTATCATTAGACAAAAAAAGACCCCTCAGGGTCCTAGAAAGTCCCGAGGGGTCAGAAAATGTCAAATCGCTTGGGCCTTCTAAGGAGCTGACACTTTAATATTGGAACAAATCAACCTCAAAGTCAAGCCTTAGATTATTTTCCCTGATAGCAAAGGGATCTGGTCCCTTCTACCTACAATGGTAAAATCCCCTCTTTGGAGAACAAAGTAACCTTGGGTCGGAGGAAGTTGCGTGAGTGCCCTTTAATCCTGCCCAGGGGCGGAGTTCTTTTTGTACTCGCGCAACCAGTTGAAATAGGTGCGGAAATGCTCTTTCATGAGTCTCGTTGTCTTGCGGTAAACCAGATTCGCACCGAAGTATACGAACGGTGCAACACGTAATTGAGCAAAGCCGCGCTGAATGAAGGACGAGTGAGAGAAGAATCTGTTTCGAAATTCAAGATACTTCTCAGCCAACTCCTGGGGATCCATATGTTTCGGCTGATAGCACACGGTGGTGTGATCGTAGTATGACCAGTTGGTGTGCAGAATGCGTCGTTCGCGCATCAATCGCTTAAAGAGAGGCGTTCCGGGATACGGCGTGAGTATGCATGGAGAAATGGACGGCACTGAGTGACGCAGCAGGAACTCCAGTGTCCGTTCAAACACACCAGGGGTATCCTCATCCAGCCCGAATACGAGCGATGCATGAAAAATGACACCTACAGAGCGGCAACGCTTTATCGCCTTTTCGTACAGTTGTATCGAAGCAAGTGACTTGCGCATCTTCTTGCGCGCTTCAGGATCAACGCTCTCAACGCCAACGAACAGCGCTTCGAGCCCTGACGATACTGCCGCATCGAACAACTCGTCGTCCAGAATGAAGCGCGCCGCGGCCTGTGCATACCAGCTCACCTTAAGCGGCTTAAGTGCGGCGATAAGCTGCATAGTATACGAACGAACCCCGCCTATGTTATCGTCCAAAAACATAACACGCCTTGCACCATTTCTCCTTATATCCTCAACGATGAGCTCAATCGGTATATGGCGTTGCCTGCGCCCGTAAACGCTATGCACGCAGCAAAACTCGCAATCATATGGGCAGCCCCGCGAGGCCATAATGGGCATAACAAAAAAAGGGAGTCTGAGGACAGACCGCATCCTCCGGCGCACGGGAAGCGGCGATTCCGCTAGGTCGGGTTGTGAGTTGTGGTAGAATTTTTTCAACCGATTCCGCTTTACATCGTAAAGCACTTGTCCCCACACCCCCTCAGCTTCGCCAATGACGACGGCATCCCCAAACCGTGCCGCCTCATCCGGCATAACCGATGGGTGTATTCCGCCGAGTATCACCTTCGATCCATTCTGCTTGAAAAGGAACGCCAAATCATACGCCCTTGGCGCGGTTGCGGTCATGGCGGTTATACCCACCACATCCCAGTGTTCATCAAGAGGCAGGGGCTCAAACTCCTCTTCCACCATCGACACCTCGTGTTCGGACGGCGTAAGCCCCGCAAGTATCGGCAATGTCAACTGCGGAATACGCATCCATCCCGGAGTCGCATCGGGAAAATTACTCTTTGGGGAAATTAAAAGTATCCTCATGGCTATGAACGAGGCCCGGAGCGGTGGAGGAGATGGTTAGAGGGAGAAATCAAGGGTCTTTTCTTATCAACCCCTTCTTCCCCATCCTCACGGGCAGTTTGGCTCTGTCGGGAAATAAGATTCATCTTATTTAGATTCGGAAAGTCTGTCAATCGAAAATATATCCTAATCTAAGGAGACTTCGGAATTTGCGCTCCCTGCGCATTGCGGTAACGCCAAGGCCTATGATAAAAAGTAAAAGCCAACAGCAGCGGAACCCAGCAGCAAAGGGGAGGCCAGGTTAATGGTGCAGAAATTCGAACAAACACGGATCCGGAA
>CAYFXP010000395.1:0-17009 GCA_964346935.1 uncultured Syntrophobacterales bacterium | reverse complement strand
GCGGCCAAAACGGCCAGAAAGATATACGAGGCGGTAACCGGCAGCCCCATCCCGAGTATGAGAGAAGCTAGCATCACCAGGACGATGGCCCAGAAGAGGTACCCCCCGGAGAGCTCGATGACCATGCCAGAGAATTTGACCCCCACGCCGGTGAGCCCGACGATTCCGATGACGATCCCTGCGCAGATGAGGATAGCGGCAGTGGAGACGCTGTTCCTCGCTCCAATGTAGAGCGCGTCCAGGATATCCATCACGCCCATGCGGGTCTCCTTGCGAAACCAGCTCACTATGACAATGGCGAGCATACCGATACAGGCGGCATAGGTGGGGGTGAACCCCCTGACCAGAAGGAGGACCAGCAACCCCACGGGGATGAGGAAAACTGCTCCTTTCTTTAACACGTGCTTAACATTGGGAATTTCTTCCTTGCTCAAGGGCTTTATTCCCATCTTGAGGGCCTCGATATGGACAAAGAAACCGACGGAGAGGAAATACATTACGGCGGGAATGGCGGCCACGGCGATGATCTTCAGGTAGGGAATCCCTGTCCACTGGGCCATGATGAAGGCCCCTGCCCCCATGATGGGGGGCATCAATTGGCCTCCAGTGGATGCGGCCGCCTCAACCCCTCCGGCAATGGCGGGCTTGTATCCAATCCTCTTCATCAAGGGGATGGTGAAGGAACCGGTAGCAACGGTGTTCGCAACCGCGCTGCCCGAGACCGACCCCATGAAGCCACTGGAGATCACGGCTATTTTTGCAGGACCGCCAACCCGTCGGCCGGTCAGGGCTTGGGCCAAGTTGATGATGAAATCGCCCGCCCCTGATTTTAGCAGGAAGGCCCCGAAGAGGATGAAGAGGTAGACATACGTCGCGGAGACGGTGCAGACGATGCCGAACATCCCCTCATCGGTGAGGTACATGCGGTAGAGCAACCTCCCCCAGGCTACCCCCCGGTAGTGAAAGGAGCCGGGGATATATTTGCCGAGAAAGAGGGCGTAGGCCAGAAAGAATATCGAAAGAACGGGGATGATCCATCCAGCCGCCCGGTAAGTCCCCAACAGGAGGATGATGATGGCGATGGCTGCAAAGATGTAATCCCGCATAATGGGGACAGAAGCTCTCTCCAGATGAAGCTCCTCCTCGAACAGCAGGATATAGAGGGCCACGGCACATGCCAGCAGAGCAAAAAAGATATCGAGGCCGAATCCTTTCTGGGGCTTTCTCTTAAAGGTGGGATAGAAGAAGAAGGCCAAAACCAGGATAAAGCCGAGATGGACCGCATTGCGGTAGATTCCCGGCATCACCCCAATGGTGTTCACCCAGATGTGGAAGATGGAGGCGGCGATCCCTATGATGTAGACGACCAGCTCCCATTTTTGGGGGAGCTTCCTGAAGGCAGTGGTGACCTCTCCCCTGTCCTCCAGATCCTCGATTTCTCTCCTCTTGTCCTTTTCCATTAAAAGGGTCCCCTCTGAGGACCATATGAAAAGGATGGGCCATGGTCTCACCCGGGGGGAGACCATGGCCCACGTTCACCCCTTAAGCTCCCTCTGGCGGGACGAGGTTCTGCGGAATCGTTAGCCCTTTCTCCTTATAGAATTTGTAAGACCCGGGATGCAATGGAGCGGGAAGGCCGCTGAGGGCATTGTCCAGCGTGATGAAAGCCCCCATCTTGTGGACCTGCTTCAGGTAATCGGGGTTCTCGAAAAGGGTCTTGGTGAGGAGGTAGATAGCTTCCTTGTCCACATCCATCCTAACCCCGAGGAAATTTGGTTGTGCGATGGAGCGGACCGGCTTGGTTTGTCCCGGATAGGTATTGGCCGGGATGAGGTAGCGAAAGCCGGGATAGGCAGTCTTCTCGTTGATCTGTTTGAGCTGCTCGTCGGTGAACTCCAGAATCACCGCCTTCATCCCCGGGGTGGCGAAGATATCGGTAACCGCGGCCACCGGAGGACCGGCAACGAGATTGGCCCCTTCGATGCGTCCGTCCTTCATCGCCTTGGCGGACTCGAAATAACCGAGGTATTCGCCCTTGACATCCTCCCTCTTCATCCCGAGCCCCGACATGATGGTCAGCCCTGACCTTTCCGTTCCGCTACCGGCCCTGCCGATGGAGAACCGAAGGCCCTTGACATCGGTAATAGTGCCCGTCTTCACCTTATCCTTGAAGATCACGAAGTGTTCCACGTTGGGCCAGAGCATGGTGATGGTGCGCAGTTCCTTATTGGGTTTTCCCTTGTAGATCCCGATGCCGTTCCAGGACATCTTTCCGAAGAGGCCTTGCAGAATGGCGAGATCCACCTCCTTGCCCTTGAGCATGTGGACGTTCTCCCCTGAGCCGGCGGAGGTGATGGCCTGTACCATGATCCCGTGCTTCTTTGCAAGCCTGATGCTCCACAGGGAGGCCATGCCAACCCCCATGGGGTAGTACGTTCCCCCCGTGGTAGCCGTCGCGATGACCAGGGAAATGGTCTTCTTTTTGGCAGCGGACGCAACTCCCGCAAAGGAAGCCGCTAGCAAAACACCAATGACGGCTACGATAAGGAATTTGTTCAAGTATCGACGATGCATCTTCCTTCCCTCCTCTCATTCGGTTTTTGGGTTAAGATTTCTCGTTCTATCACCCCCTTCCTTTGAAGTTTTCCGTATATTATGTAATCCATGAGCCAATGTCAAGGACATTAGATCCGGAGTTTCCGTAGGTCTCGGGTCACATCACGAGCACTGAAGTGAAAGGACAATCGCTTTCTCTCGCGAAAACCAGAATCTGTTATCAAATCAAAATGTTAGGGAAATCCAGCCAATAGAAATGAGGAAATTCCAGCATTAGATCTGTAGATTCCTGAGTTTGAAAAGAAGGGGATGAATCCCAAGGGCATCCTCAATATAAACAGCCCTGTGGCTATCATCCGTATCGGTACTGCACCCCAAAGCCGCCCCTGGGGTAATTCCAGGTTACTGATCCGTATATGCAGGCAATCATGCACGTTCCGCATTCCAGGCATCCCGCGAACTCCACCTGCATCTGACCCGTTTCCTCGTTGAGGGAGTAAAGGTGGGCGGGGCAGGAGTAGATACAGAAGCGTTCCCGGCAGTCCTTACAGACTGATTGATCGAGGGTGATATGGCTTGCCTCGTCATTCTTGAAAGCATCTTGGGCCAGCTTTTCCTCGATGGTCATGGACAGCCTCCTTAAATTCTCCGCAAACTGAGAATATCCTTAATCCCCTGGAGGTTGAAGATGGTCTTTCGCAATTCCCCATAGGCGGTTGAGGACAGTTTCGACTTGGGGTTTTCGCCTATCCACATGAGCTTTTCGTAGAGTTCGCAGATGGCCTGGGGGTAGAGGTTGAACCACCTAGGATTCTTCAAAAGGGAGAGGGCGTGGCGGAAGGTCTCGAGCTCCTTCAGGAGGAAGCTGTTCCGCAGGAGATCCTCGTAATGGGCCAGGGATCGGGCGGAGAAATCCCCTTTTCCCTTCGCTTCCTTGATGGCCTCGGCGGCCATCACGCCAGAGGCAATGGCGTATTCCATTCCCCTGACTGTGATGAACATGTTGAGACCAAATCCGGCGGCGTCACCCACAACCAAAATGCCGTCGGCATAGAGCCTGGGCATGACGTTGATTCCACCCTCGGGGATCAGGTGGGACGAGTATTCAACGAGGGTTCCACCCTCGATGAGCTTTTTGACCCCGGGGGATTCCTTGAACTCATCCAGGAGTTGGTAAATCTCTTCCCGGGGTTCCCTCTGATTGATGGCGTCGATGCCGACTACCATTCCCAGGGAGATGTTCTCAAGGTTGGTGTAGAGAAATCCTCCCCCCATCATCCCCTTGGTCAAGGACCCGACGAAGAGGTGGGCCATCCCTTCATCATCCCTGAGCCCGAACCGATCCTCTATCTTTTCCCGGGGAAGTTGGATGACTTCCTTAAACCCGACGGCGAAGTGCTGGGGTTCAAAGGACCTCCTCAACCCTGCCCTTTCCGCCAGGAAAGAGAGGACGCCATCTGCGGCCACCACAACCTCCGCGCCTATCTCCTCCTCCCCGGTTTTGACTCCGACGACCCTCCCATCCTCTATGATCAGATCATCCGCCTTCTTCTCGGGAACTACATAGACCCCTTTATCCATAACCTTGTCTGCAAACCAGCGATCGAACCTGGACCTGAGGATGGTGTAGCTCGGATAGGGGTGTCGGTTCATCCTTTGGCTTGATAGTTGGAGGGTGGTAGAGGACTCTTCGCCCATCAAGGTTAAGGCTTCTTTGGCCACATGCCGCTCAAAAGGAGCCTCCTCCCAGAGTTCCGGTATAAGCTCCCGGATGGGCCCTATGTACATTCGGCCCCCCGTCACGTTCTTGCTTCCGGAGAAATCCCCCCTTTCCAGGACGAGGACCGTCAAGTCCCCCCCGCCAAGGCTATATGCGCAGGAGAGGCCCGCGAGTCCTCCTCCCACGATCACAACATCGATCTTTTCCATGGCTTTCCCTGGGATTGCCTATTCCGATAGGGCCTTTTTGAACTCCGCGGTGAGGGCGGGAACGACTTGAAAGAGGTCGCCGACGATTCCATAATCCGCGTAGTTGAAGATGAGGGCATTGGGGTTCTTGTCCACGGCCACAATCACTTTTGACGTATCGATTCCCATGGTATGATGGATAGCTCCGGAGATGCCGAAGGCCATGTAGAGCTTGGGAGAGATGATCTTCCCGCTCTTTCCGATCTGGTCGTCGTGATCTCTCCACTGGTTATCGACGACCGCCCGGGTCGTTCCCACAGTTGCATTGATCACCTCGGCAAGCTCCTCGATGATGGGGAAATTCTCCGGCCCCTTGATAGCTCGGCCTGCGGCCACCACGACATCGGCCTCGGTCAGATCGATTTTCCCAACAGCCTTTTTCTCTACCTTTTCCACGTTGGTGCGGATGGTTGATGGATCAATCTTTGGCTCGACGCGGGTAATCTCCCCCTTTGCCTCTCCTTCGAGGGATTTAAGGGGAAACACATTGGGCCGCACAGTGGCCATCCCTGGCCTGGTTTGGGGGAATGTAACATCAGCCAGGACCTTCCCCCCATACATAGGCCTTTTGGCGAGGAGGACTTTACCATCCCCAATGCCGATATCGGTACAGTCTGCCGCGTATCCCGTGGCGAGGCGGCTGGCGACCCAGGGGAAGAGATCCCTCGCCATAAAGGTGGACCCCGCCAGAAGAATGGAGGGATCGTGTTCTCGGACCATGTTGGCTAAGTATTCCCCATAGGAGTCCGCGCTGTAGTATTGGAAAAGGGGATCATCGATGACGTAGACTCGCTTGGCCCACCTGGTCAATTCCTCGGCCATGAGGCCGATCTGAGATCCGAAGATGACGGCCGCCATCTCCTCTCCGAAAGTGGAAGCCAGCCTTCTTCCACCCGACAGCAACTCCATGGAGACCTTCCGTATGGCTCCATCTCGGTGTTCCACGAAGATCCATAGACCAGCCATATCCTACCCCTTATTCATGGGATCTGTTGCCCACATTCCCCTTCGCTCAGAGTTCGTGTTGCGTGTCCGTGATGATTAGGACCGAAGACCGCCGACCGATGACCGCGGATAAGACGAGAAGAACGGCGAACGGCAGACCACGTTAGAGGATCGTGTCCGTGCTCGTGTTTTGAACCCCGGCATTTGCCATTTGGATTTTGAACTTTGACATTTGAAATTTTGCCTGCCGCCTCCACCCTCAGACATTACCTTGCCCGTAGCTTCGAGCACCTGCAACGCGCTGCTTACTGCCTACTCTGCATTCCCTACTCTCAGCCTCAACCTTAGCCTTAACCTTAACCTTTCACTTTTGTCATTCCCCTCGTTTTCAGAGATCGTTATATCACCTTTTCCAGTTCCCTCAATATTTTTACCAGGGCCTCGACATTTTTCGGGAACTCCTCCTCGATTATCTTAACCGGCGGCCTTTTTTTGGGTGGGTAGTATTTCACGATTTTTGTCTTGGGGCCTACCTCCTCTGGGGAGAGGCCCAGTGTTTGGAGATCGATTTTCTCGATCTGGGCCTTCATCGCCTTCATCACTCCTGCCACCTGGGGAATCCGGGGCTCATTGAGGCCCTTCTGCGCCGTGAACAGTGCGGGAAGGGGACAGTTGACGATCTCCCTCCCGCCCTCTATCTCCCTCGCTGCTCGTGCCTCCCTCTTGTCGGCGGCAATCTCGAGTTCGACGATAGAGGTAAGATAGGGGATTCCGAGGAACTGCGCGACGGCCGGGCCCACCGCCCCCGAATCATCGTCGATGGCCTGTTTCCCGCAGAGGAGTATGTCACAGTCTCGGCCCTCGATGAATTTGGCCAGTACTCTGGCGGTGGTGTAACCATCAATCTCTTCTAGGGCAGGATCTTCGATCTGAAACGCCTCATCGGCGCCCATGGCGATGCTTCGTCGCAGGGCATCTGCTGCCTTTTTGGATCCCACCGTGACGATCGTAACCCTTCCCTCGCCCGTTCTCTCCTTAATCCGCAAGGCTTCCTCTACGGCGAATTCATCGAAGAAGTTGAGGGCGTATTTATTTTCGATATCCAATTGGGTATCCGATTGAGCCCTGATGATAGCCTCCGTGTCGGGTACTTGTTTTACCAGAACCAGGATGTTCATGTAATCAATCCTCCTTGAGATACATCCTTCCGAGATAGTCCTGCAGCACCTCGTGGCATCCACCCCCATAGAGGAGAAATCGAGCATCCCTGAAGTACCGCTGAGGAGGGTATTCCATGGCAAAGGCATTCCCCCCGTAAATGCGGGTAGCTTCATCCACTGCTGACACGCACATCTCCGTGGCGTACATCTTTGCAAGCATGCACTCGTTGAGGCAGGGAATGCCTTCCTGGATCATCCAGGCGCATCGATAGCAGTACCAGCGGGCAGCCTCATACCAAGCCCAGAAGTTTGCGAATTTGGATCGTATGAGCTGATATTTGGCGATGGGATTACCAAAGGCAATCCTTCGATTAGCGTACTGTTTGGCGTCGTCCATGGCCATCTTAGCGATGGCGCATGCGGCAAGGCCGGTCATGACCCGAACCTCGTTGAGGATTTCACCGGCATACCGGACGCCCTTGCCCAACTCCTCTCCCAAGAGGTAATCCTTAGGAATACGCACATTATCGAAGATCAGTTCCCCAGTTGTGGAACTCCTGGAGCCAACTTTCTTCAGCCTCTGTCCCCGGGAAAAACCGGGCATATCCTCCTCAATTAAGTAGAAGTTGAGGGCCTTTAGGCCCTGGTTGGGATCCGTTGTCGCAAGGACCGTGCAGAAATTGCAGGTAGGGGCATTGGTGATCCACATCTTGGTGCCATTGATCACCCATTCATCTCCGTCCAGGGCCGCCATCGTCCTCGTGCCGGCGAGGTCCGATCCGGATTGATCCTCGGTGAAGCAAATGGTTCCGATCTTTTCCCCCTTTATGGCTGGTACGAGCACCTTCTGCTTGATCTCCTCTGTGCCAAACCGCCCGACGAAGTAAGTGCCCATTAGGATCTGCATGGTGACCGTCATGGCGAAGCCAACATCTCCGCGAAAGAGCTCCTCGTAGAAGATCATCTGGGAGATGACGTCAAGGTCCATCCCGCCGTACTTCTCGGGGTGGCGGATGCCCAAGTATCCCAGCTTGGCGAACTCATGCCAGAGGTCGAAGTCAAATTCCTCGCCCTCGTCCAGTTGTTGGAGTTTTGGCATGATCATGCGATCGATGGTATCCCTCACCGTTTGCCTGAAGAATTCCTGTTCCTCTGTGAAAGAGAAGTCCATTGGCACCTCCCTGCGATATCAATCCCCTGGCTGAAAGGGTAGCGTCACCCCTTGTCCACCCTTTCTTGGATATACGAAACTTCTCTATAGATGGAGTTTAAATGATATTATCTCCCTTGAACTCCTTCAACTGATCTTGGCTATATCCTAATATCGACCCGTAGATCTCCTCATTATGTTCGCCAAATCGGGGTGGGAAGCCCAGGGTGAAGTCGACGGATTTGAGATAGGCAGTGGTGAACGGAGGTGGGGAAAGCGTCAGTTCCAATCCCGTCTTGGGATCCTTGGCACGGAGCAGGATATCCTTGATGAAGCGGTCCTGGGCGACCTCTTCGACGCTGTTCACCTTTGAAATGGGGAGGGTTGCCTTTACAAAAATGTTGATCCATTCCTCGGTGGTTTTTGTCTTGGTGACCTCGTTTATCTCCCTGTTGAGGGAATCCACATCGACGATCCGTCCAGCATTCGTTTCATACTCCTTCTTGGCCAAGTGGCGGAACTCGGGCATGCTGGCGATGGTACCCCACTGCCTGTCGTTTCCAACGGCTATATAGACATAGCCATCCTTGGTTGGATAGACCGAGACCGGGGCGAAGAACTCGTGGGTGTTCCCCCTGCGGGTGATCTTTTTCCCGAAGGACCTGGTTAAGGCAATGGGAACTGTCAACCAGGAGACGGTGCTTTGAAACATGGATATGTCGATTCGGCTGCCACTTGCGGTTGTTGCCCTTTTATACAGGGCCTTCATGAGCTCTCCATAGCCATGTTCGCTGGCACCCATATCGGCAAGGGGAATCCCCACCACCTGCGGATCACCATCCCTCTCCCCCGTTACTTCCATGAGCCCTCCTCTGGCTTGAAGAATTGGATCGTAGGCAGCCTCATTGCTCGTTGGACCAAAGCCCGTGATGCCGAGCCAAATGATATCGTCTTTCATCTTCCTGAGCGTTTCATACTCGATTCCCAATTTGAGGTAATTTCGGGGAAGTTGATTGGTGCAGAAGATATCGACCTTTATCTTGGATATCAAGCCCTCCAGGATTTCCTTTCCCTGCGGATTGGCAAGGTCCAGCGTAATGGCCTTTTTTCCTGAGTTAATGGCCAAGAAGTAGGAGTTCATCCTCTCCTCGTCCAACACGTTATCCCCTATTTGACGGTTGGGATCTCCATAGATGGGGTGTTCCAGGCGGATGACCTGAGCCCCATCTTGGGCCAATCTCCAGGTCAAATAGGGCAACGTGGTGGCCTGTTCCAGGCTCAATACGGTTACATCGGAAAGGATTCCCGCTCCCATTTTATCCCCCCACAGCGGGCTTATGGAAACTTCAGTTTTGGATACAGTATCCAAAAGAGAATAAATTCACAATACAATCAACAACTGGTAGTGTCAAGGAAATTCTGGGTAAGCTCCGAAAACTGAGGAAACCGGCCCTGAGCCTGAATTAATACTTTTAGCCCAGGATACTATGCCTCGATAGTCTTGAAATAGATGTCCTGGTGACACTGGGCCAGGATCTCCTGACGTTGGTTCCTCACCACGGCCTCGACGAGACCAATCCTTCGCGTCCGATGAACGACTTGAGCCGTGGCCTCTAGGCGATCCCCCACTGTCCCGGCAGATAGGAAATGAATGTTGTTTTGAATCGCCACCGCGGGTTTCCCGAAGCTGTTTCCCGCTGCCTCGCAGGCGTGGTCAGCGACGGAGAAGATGGCACCTCCGTGGGCCATCTGAAAGACGTTAACATGATCATCGGTGATCTCCATGAACGCCTTGGCACAACCAGGCGAGAGATCAACGACCCGCATACCTACGATTTTCGCAAAGGCGTCACTGGCATTGACCTTTTTACGCATCGCCTCAAGATCCCGAGCAGCGGGTATAGAGCGCTTCTCCATAAAACCTCCCTCTCAATCCCATGATGTGTCCGCTATCATAGGAGAGGAGTATGAAGTTGTCAACAACCCGTAAAAAGAGGAATAGGCAGAGGGCAGCAGGGTGTGCCTTTGCTTTTTCGCGTTAACCTTAGTATAATTGCGGAAAAGGCAGCTGTAAAATGGGGTCTCGAAGTGGAGATATTGAGTGGGAAAAACATCATTTTGGGCGTAACGGGGGGGATTGCGGCGTACAAGGGCGCCGAATTGGTTCGACAATTGACCAGAAAGGGAGCAAAAGTACATGTCGTCATGACCCGACATGCCCAGGAATTCCTCACCCCCCTTACCTTCCAAACCCTATCGGGCAATCCCGTCCAAACGGACCTGTTCTCCCTCTTCGAGGGCTCAAAAATAGGTCACGTGGCGCTGGCGGATATGGCAGATGTCGTGGTGATTGCACCTGCTACGGCCAACATCATCGGGAAGGTGGCCAATGGCATCGCCGACGACTTCCTCTCCACCATGATTATGGCCGCCAGATGTTCGATACTTTTCGCACCCTCCATGAATGTCAATATGTGGGGGAACGCCGCGGTCCAGCGAAACGTTGTCACGTTGAAGGAGGCCGGTTGCCACTTTATTGGCCCGGATGAAGGTGATTTAGCCTGCGAGGCCATCGGCCAGGGGAGATTGGCGGCGGTCCCGGATATTGTCGAGCGCATCGAGGATCTTCTTATCGAGAAGGACTTGGCCGGGCATCGTATTCTCATAACCGCCGGCCCAACCCAGGAGCCCATCGACCCGGTTCGTTTTATGACAAACCGATCTTCGGGCAGAATGGGATTTGCCCTGGCAAGGATGGCCCGGAGGAGGGGGGCGGAGGTAATCCTAATTAGCGGTTCCACACATCTTCCCGTTCCGGGCGGGAATATTCGGTTTGTCTCAATCAGAACGGCTTCCGAGATGCGAGATGCGGTATTGGAGCACTATAAGGGCTGTTCGGCTATCATCAAGGCGGCTGCTGTTTCCGATTATCGCCCCAAATCCGTGAGCAGTCAAAAGCTGAAGAAAATGAGTGCTCGTACCTCCCTTGAAATCGAGAGAAACCCGGATATTATCGGCGAGATCGGATCGGCTAAGGGGAATCGGGTCTTAGTTGGATTCGCCGCTGAAACTGAGGATCTCGTGGCAAACGCCAGGGAGAAATTGAGCAAGAAGCAGCTGGATTTGATCGTGGCCAACGACGTTAGCCAATCTGACTCGGGATTCGAAACGAAGACCAACAGGGTGGTGATCATTGATTCAAGGGGGAAAGCCGAATCCCTGCCATTGATGACCAAGGACGAGGTGGCAAGTATCGTCCTCGACAGGGTCATTGAAATCCTTAGAAAGAAGGGAAGTCGCAAAGGCAAGCGTTAGGATAGGTTCCTTCTGAGGGGCCTTCTAGGGAGCGGAAATACTACGGATTTTTTCCGGTCTTTTCCTTTTGCGATTCGGGTTTCTTTGATTTGTCAGGAGATTTCCCCGCTTCCTTTTCCTCCTTCGCTTTCTGTCTGCTCTCAGATGGGTAGTCGTTTACGTAAAATCCCGATCCCTTGAGGATGAAATTCGTCGCCGACATGATTCTCCGTCCCTGCCCCAGACATCTTGGACAGGCGGGGTTAATCTCTTCTTCCATCCTGTGGAAGATCTCGAAGATATTCTTACATTTTTCGCATTGATATTCATAGAGTGGCATCGGATCACCCCGTATGGATGGTATCGGCAATTATGAGATGGCCGTATTCCGCATTTCCCTCCGGAGCTTTGTCAGCGCCTCTTTCTCGATCTGCCTGACCCTTTCCCTTGAAAGGTGAAACCTATCGCCGATTTCCTGCAACGTCAGCGGCTCGTCGTTCATGATACGATGTGTGATAATGTATCTCTCCCTCTCGCTCAATTTGTCGAGGGCCTTAGAGACCTCATTGCTCTGAATCTCCGAGTCCTGGGATCGAATGAGCATGTCCTCCTGATCAGGTGAATCATCTGAGAGGAGCTCTAAAGGGGTTAATTCCTGATCCTCATCAAAGGGAAGGTCCAGTGATATATCCCTTCTGCCCATACGTTGCTCCATCTCATGGATTTCCTCCTCTTTCACCCCCAAATCCTGCGCGATTTCCTGATAGGATTGTTGTTGGGTTCCCCGAGGAGCTTCTAGTAACTTTCTGACTTTTCCCAGCTTGTAGAACAATTTCTTCTGGGCTTGGGTGGTTCCGATTTTTACGAGGCTCCACGATTTCATGATGAAATTCTGAATGTAAGCCCTGATCCACCAAACGGCATAGGATATGAAGCGGTATCCCTTGCGGGGGTCGAATTTCTTAACGGCCATCATCAATCCAATGTTTCCCTCCTGAATAAGGTCCAGGAGTTTAACCCTGTAATTCTTGTATTCAAGGGCGATCTTGACAACAAATCGAAGATTTGATGTAATTAATTTGTGAGCTGCTTCGACATCACCTTTCTCTCGATATTCTAAAGCCAACTCGAACTCCTCTTCAGGGGAGAGGATCGGGAATTGGCTGATTTGAGTCATATACAAATCCAGACCGTTAGTCAAAGCCGGTAGATTGGACATGTCTTATAATCCCTCCAATTGCATTATTAGCACTCTTCTTTATTGAGTGCTAATAAATATAGCCATAGGATGATTAAATTTCAAGGCCGAAAAAAGAAATATTTTGGCTATTTATGGTCAAAAAAGAGAAATATTATCATATTTCTTATTATTTTACATATTTTTTAAGAATTTCGTTTGCTTCTTGTTTTTTTTGTAATGACTACAAGGAAATTTCCCACATGTTTGACCAGAAGGGGTGATAAGGATGGAAGGAGAGGAAAGAGAAAGGGAGGAGAAGGGGTTTGTCGTAAGGGATAAGAGGCACCACTTTCAGGAGGAGGGAAAACAGCCTCCCGATAGGGAGGGGAAGGTGGAGAAACCAGAGGCTGATGAGCCGACGTTAAAAGCAGAAGAGAGGGAAAAGGAAGCCGGGGGACGAGAGGAGAGGGAACCGAGAAAGGGGGAGGGAAGACAGGACGAGACGAGGCAGATTTCCCCGCCACCAGATGCTACTTTTTCGGTTATCGTTTCTCTCTTGGCAGCCCAACCCCTAACCATATTGAGTGAGCTTCCAAAACTAGACAAAGCCGAAAAGGACATTCACCTCCAATGGGCTCGGCATTTTATTGATCTCATGGGCATACTGAAGGAGAAAACGAAGGAAAATCTGGAAGAGGACGAGAGAGCTTCGATCGACAATGCCCTAACTCATCTCAAAATGATGTATGTAAAGGTATCGGGATAGCTTCCATCTCCCCTCCACCTCGAAATTCTCTTTTTCCGCCTCACGAGCGCACCTTCCACTCCCGTAAGAGTTGAACGATGAGCCGTACCCCTACCCCAGTAGCCCCCTTGGGGATATAGGGCTTATCTTTCTCCGTCCATACGGGACCAGCGATATCCAAGTGGACCCACGGATATTCCCCCACGAACTTCTTGAGGAAAGCTCCACCGATAATGGTCCCCGCGGGCCTTCCCCCGACGTTCTTTACGTCGGCTATGTCGCTCTTTATCAGCTCCTCGTATTCCTCCCACAGGGGAAGTTCCCAGACCTTTTCGCCCGTTCGATCCGCGGCCCGCCTGACCCTTGCCTTGAGCCCATCGTCATTCCCCATCATTCCCGTAACATTTTCGCCCAAGGCGATGATACAGGCTCCCGTGAGGGTAGCGAGGTCGATGACGGCCTTCGCTTTGAACCGCTGCGAGTAGGCGAGGGCATCGGCCAAAATGAGCCTTCCCTCCGCATCGGTGCTGATGACCTCGATGGTCTTTCCGGATAGGGAGTTGAGGATATCCCCGGGTCGATATGCGGTTCCGCTGGGGAGGTTCTCCGTTGCGGGAATCAACGCGATTAGATGGAGGGGAAGCCTGAGCCGGGATGCGGCTTGGATGATTCCTATCGCCGCCGCTCCTCCTCCCATATCGTGCTTCATCTTATCCATGTTTTCCGAAGGTTTGAGGGACAATCCTCCGCTGTCGAAGGTAATTGCCTTTCCAATGACCGCTACTGTGTCCAAGCCGCTTCCGCGAGGTTTGTATTCCAGAATGATAAATTTGGGAGGTTCGCGACTGCCAGAAGCCACAGCCAGGAGTGCCCCCATCCCCAGCTTTTTCATCTCATCCACATTGAGTACTTTCAGGCGCAGGCCGTTACTCTCCGCCACGTCTTTGGCCACTTGAGCCAACATTGAAGGAGTTTTCCGATTTGAAGGCCGAGAAACCAAATCCCGTGTGAGATAGACCGCCTTTGAAATTATCTCGGCGGCGCCGACGGACTCTTGGACCCGGGAAATCCTTTTTTCATCGGGTAAGATGAGGTTGGCCTGTTTAACCCCTTTGATTTTCTCCCTTTCCTCCATCTTGAATTCGGTGAACTGGTAAAGGCCTAGGTAGATACCCTCGACAAGGCTTTGGGAAAAATCCTCGAGGCTGATTTTTCGCTCACCCCTGAGGTAGGGACTGACGGAAAACTCCTTTATCCCCTTATCCCGGAGAAATTGGGCTGCTTTGGAGCCGGCGCCCCTCCATCTGTCCAAATTGAAATCACTCCTTTTGCCCAGTCCCATCAAAAGTATGCGTTTTGGGGGGATGGTTTCCTTGGTGTAGATGAGACACGGTTGATACAGTTGACCTTGAAAGTCCCCGCTCCGAATGACCTCGGATATGAGACCTCCAGAGGCTCTATCCATCGTCGCCGTATCCGGTTGCAACTTTTCGTCCCCTTCGAAATGAAAGCAGACCGCGGCCTCCGATGCGAAGGCCTCGATTCTCCCTCTTTGAAAGGTCACTCTCATGGTTGAACTCTCCGAATCTCCCGAGCCTTCTTACCCTTCCTGGAGGATCACGAAGATATTACTCCCCTTCCGGTTGATCAAGAAGAGTACCCCCTCGCTCGGGTGTGCAGCTTGCATGGCTCGTTGATAGTCCTTCATCTTTTCGATTTCCCTGCGATTGACCTCGAGAATCACATCCCCCGATTGGACCCTCGCACTGTGACCGGCGCTTCCGGGCTCGACCTCTACGATCACAACCCCTCTTTTGGCCGTGATTCCCAATCTTCGGGCCAATTGCGGGGTAAGCTCTTCCACCTTAAGACCGAACCACTCCTTCTTGATCTCGGGTAGTTCGGCTTCAGCCCTCATTTCACCGGGCATCTGCTCCGTCTTAATACGAATAGTCGTCTCCTTCCCATCACGGATGACCTTGAGTCTCACCTCTTGTCCCACTTCCTTCCTGAGCACATGCTGGACCAACTCCCTCGAATTCCTCACCTTCTGGCCGTCAATCCCCTTCACAATATCCCCGACCTTGAGGCCTGCCCTTTCGGCTGGTCCTTCGGGGAAGATCTTGTTGATGAGGACACCTTCCTTATCGGTCACCCCAAATTGCCTTCTCAGCTCCGGCGTGAGGTCTTGGATGCCGATCCCAATCCAAGCCCGAATAACCCTCCCACGCTTTATCAATTGCTGGCTGATGGATTTGGCCAGGTTGATGGGGATGGCAAAGCCGATGCCTTGCCTCATCCCTGGTTGGATGATCATGGCATTGATCCCGATCCCCTCTCCCCGGATATCACAGAGGGCCCCCCCCGCTATTGCCCGGATTTATCGACGCATCGGTCTGAATAAAGTCCTCATAGGTTCCCGTTCCCAAGCCCGATCTGCCAGTTGCGCTGACGACGCCGACCGTCACCGTCTCCTCAAGGCCGAAGGGACTGCCGATGGCAATGGCCCACTCTCCAACCCGCAATTTGTCCGAATCGCCTAAGGTAGCGGGCTTTAGATTTTCCCCCTCGATCTTAATCACCGCCAGATCCGTTTTGGGATCATTCCCCTTTGTCGTCCCTTCGAATTCCCTGCCGTCATAGAGCCTCACCATTATCTTATCGGCTTCAGCAACGACGTGGTAGTTGGTGAGGATATGGCCGCCTCTGTCGATGATTACCCCAGACCCAGTTCCCCTCTGCTTCTGTTTGTACTCCCTTCGGGGCCACCCGAATCCCTTGAAAAACTCCTCGAACGGTGATCCCCTGAAGAAGTCCTCCCCAAATCCCTCCCATGGCGAGAGGCTCACGGTTCTCTCGTTGAATATGCTCACCACCGAGGGTTTCACCTTATTGGCCACATCGATAAAGGCCTCTTCCAACGATGCGATTTCCAACGGTTCCTTGGCGGGAAGTTGGGATGTGAGTGCCCAATTCAACAGCGTGAAGAGGCTCAAGGCGATGAGGACCGCAACACCCGAACGTCCTTTTCATCGGGTTTTTCTCCATTTTCTTCCCTCCTGAGGGTCGTTTCTTCCTAAAAACATAACCATCAATTTCATAATTACAAGTCGTAGAGGGAGCCAAAGATCTGCCAATTTTCACTCCTCAAGCGGCTTTCGCTCAATCCCTCTCCCGCGGGCCGACGATTTCGCGGAAACCCTGGCCTCCCTGAAGAGCGATCGATAGAGAAGGAGGCTCGTAAGAAATGGAAATACATAATAGATGAGGCGATACAGGATGACGGCGACGATGGCCTCCTCCAGGGGAACCCCGAGGCTATAGTAAATGGCTGCCATAGACCCCTCCATAACCCCGAGCCCGCCCGGAATCAGGGAAAGAATGGAGGCGAATAGCCCCACCGCAAAGCCCACGACGAGGACCTCGGGATGGATGAAGTAGTGGACAGCCAGGAAGGAGAGATAGAGGGTGAACAGACAGAAAATCCAATCGAGGAAGACATAGAGGACCGGCACCTTCAACTCCCCCCTTCTCAGCCCCATCAGCTCCATGCCCTGATTGAACTCCCCCTTGAAAGAGGCGAGCGTCTCACCCGCGACCAGACTTTCTTCTTCCTTGGAGAGAAAGGAGTGGAGCTTGTTGATCCATCGGGAGATTCGGTCAATCCAACCTTCGCGGAACTCACTGTTGACCACTGATTTAAAGGCCAGGTAGGTCAGGTAGAGGGCAAAAAAGATGAGAAAACTGGATACGATAAAGTTGTAAGTTCTCATCTGCTTGCTCGCAATCAAGCTGCTGAAGCCGATAAGGACGAATAACATCAATATCACATTCATGATAAAGGAATGAATAATGGAGACAACGATGGTTTCGCTGTAGGAAATCCCCTTTTTCTTGAGCAGGTAAATTCGTGCGGTAAATCCCCCGATGCCTCCCACGGACATGACGTAATTGATGGAGGTAGAGACCCATGAGATGTTGAAGATCTCAAAATACGAGAGGCGGATATCC
>CAYFXP010000394.1:0-4063 GCA_964346935.1 uncultured Syntrophobacterales bacterium | reverse complement strand
GAAATCGAGGATAACAAAAATCCCTCTGCCAGAGAAAGGAGGTAAAAACTGGCAGAGGGAGGGGGTATGAAAGGGGGGATAAAATACCCCCATCATTAAAGGTCCCTATACTTTTGGGAAAAATAAACAGGGTGAACCATGTATTTTATTGGAGAAAACGCTGTATTTTTGGGTTACGAAAGGTACTGTCGGCAGGGTCCAAGTTTAGGCTTGATTAGGCAAGGAGAGGTCATGTTGATTTGGTTTATGATGGAGAAAGTATCAGCCGAGGCTACAAAGGTTTAAGTGCGCAGCTTTTTATTGAATACAAGATCAGGCAATTTAGGCGATATGCCAAAAGGTAAAGATTTTAAACGCAAATCGATTAGGGCAGGGGCTGGGAAAGCTATCTGATTCAGTTAGAAATAGAGCATTCAGTACTCTCCAAAAAGAGAGGGCCATGAATTACTGAATTGATTTTTGGATCTGAACTGCTAAACTGAAAGAAATCGGATTTAGATATAACGATTAGGGATAATACAGAGATTCTCATAGAAGAACAAATAAAGCCGTCCTAATCTCCATGTTCCTCATCAGAACATAAAGTTCGGATCAGCCTTTATCTCTAGTCACTATGTAAAATGAAAAATATCCGGATGTCGCCGAAAGCTCAATGTCACATGCGAATCCCGGCGGTCATATAAGCCTGCATTTATTCCAGATGTTTTGTTAGTTCGGAGTCATAGGACAAATTGGATGGCGGTTCTATCCTTAGGCAAGGAGAACTGTTCCATGAAATACATGAAGTCGCATCTAATTCTTGTTGTCGTTTGTCTCCTGTATGGCCAAGGAAGCGGGCTTGCTGAAACTATGTACGTGACTGACCGCCTCTATCTATCACTACGTAACGCCCCGGACCCAGGACAACCCTCCCTGGACCTTCTTCCATCGGACACGAAAGTTGAAGTACTCGAAACGGAGGGCAATTGGGCCAGAGTGAAACTTGAGGACGGCAGAACGGGATGGGTTATGAAAAGATTTTTGGTTAAGGATTTGCCCCAATCCCTTATCATTGAGCAATTGAAGGAACAACTTGAGAATAGGAACATCAGCTTGGAAGGGCTGCGACAGGAGAACGCTTCCCTGAAAGAGGAAATAGAGAACCTGAAAGACCAAATCATTCAGCAGAACGAGCGCATTGAAATGATGACCAAGGAGAAAACTCTGGAGAGACGTACAAAAACCTATGGTCCTGTTATTGTAGCCCTTCTTGTTGGGCTAAATATAGGGTGTCTCCTCATTATAATATATCTAGTGGGAAGGCTTAATAGAATTTAGGGGTCCTCTCTGAACGCCTGCAAATTCCTACCTTAGATTCAAGATGATATCGATCATCGGGGAGACAAGCGAAAATTACTGATTTGCGTTTGTATTATTTACCATGAAGAATATCCATCCACCGAATGGCCTCTGAATCACTTATCCTGCCCAAATAAAGCTGGATCGTCTTCAAATTCTGATGGCGAAACCGTGCTTTTTCCTTGTAAATCTCTTTTCCGTCTGCTATGATAGGCCAGCGCTGATAAAGCTGAGTCATCCGTTAGGGTAACAGGGAAAGCGAAGGATCTAGCGGGGGAGATCCATGAGGTTCCAAAACGCAGCCGAGTTACCAAAGTGTATGGTGGCTCGGCTTTATTAGTTTAGAAACAAGGGTGGCATGCGATGATGAAGGGAATAAAGTGGGGAGCAAATGTCAGTGATTTTCCCGATATGGTGCTTATGGGAGCTGTTGATGGTGGAAAGAAGATCTACAGGAGAGAAGGCGAGAGAATGAACATAGCGGACGCAGATGTTGCGGTGCTGTACGGATTTTTCAAAGACAGGCTTGAAGAGGTTCAGATTCATTTTCGCTCTTTGGCCAATTTTCAGAAACTGAAGGAAAAATGGTTCCGGCTTTACGGGCTAGGGTGTCAGGCCAATCGATCCAAGGAGACCTATCACTGGAATGGCAGAGAATTTTTCTTGTTTTTGACTTATGATGAGCAATCGGGAAAAGGAGTTGCGGGTTGCACCTATGCTCCGATATACAGACAACGGCAACGGATGAGGCGGAATCTGGAAGAGTTTAAGGAGATAGTAGAGAAGTTTAAATCGGTGAGAAAAGAGGTGTTTCACTCGATAAGGAGGTAAAGGAGAAAGGACGACAGGTAAAAACCGTAGTGGCCAATGGTGCACATCTCCTGTGTCAAACGGCTGTAGAGCCGGGTGAAATCATAGCGGGGATTGAATTGCCGAAAACAAATGTACGGCATAGGCGGGTAGCGCCCAGGTGGGGATATGAAAGGCAGAAATGCGACCTGCACTTATCTCTATGTATGGTGAACCGTAGCACCACTAAACCAACTAACGGGGAGTTACCATGTTTGCATTTGGAAATGTGTTAAACGGGGAGTCCTTTCTGTTCTTGCTGAACCTGGAGACAAAGAGGGCGCGGCGATACCAAAACTGCCTCAGTTTGTTGTCCCTCACCTTCAGTCACCTCAATCCCTCGCTGTGGGAAAACCCCAGTATCTCCCTTAAAACCCTTGCTTGTCTCCTCAAAACTGAGGTGAGAAATACAGATATCGTCGGTCAGGGTGGAGGGAATCGGCTCCTGTTTATGCTGCCTTATGCCGATATGGCAGCCGCAAACAAGGTGAGGGAGAGATCGGAGAAAATCCTCCATTTCTATGGATTTGGGGGAAGCGGGTTCCCGATCGAAATCGATGAGGTGTGCTTTCCAACCCACACCAAGAATGTTAATGACCTTCTGCGGATGGTCAGGATTACTGAATTGGAGAAATCAGAAACCGGGCGCAAGTGGGCAGAGGAGGCCCTGGGACAATCGGAGGAAAGGTGGCGTTTCTTGGTCCAGAACATTCCCGATATCATTTTGGTCGTGGCCCGTGATGGCACAATTCTGGCAGTGAATCGCACCGTAGCGGGTGCTACCGTGGAAGAGACGATCGGGAAGAGCGTCTACGATAATGTCGCACCTAAGCATTGTGGTACTATACAGGGATCCTTGCAACGGGTCTTCCAGACGGGGAAGCCCGACACCTACGAGATTCTCGGGGTGGGGCCTCATGGATTAAACACCGCATGGTATGAAACCCGTGTCGTGCCCAACAAGCGCGATGGAGAGGTTATCGCCGCAACACTCATTAGCACTGACATCACCGAACGCAAGCGGGCCGAAGGGAGGATACGAGCCCACGGAGAACGCTTTCGCCGGTTGGTCGAGGACCTTCGCAATATCGTCTACCGCTATCGTTTCACCCCCATCGGTGGATTTGAATACATTAGCCCAGCGGTTAGGGATATCACCGGCTATACTCCCGAAGAACTCTATGCCAATCCTGATCTGGGCTTCAAGCTGGTGCATCCTGAAGACAGGCATTTACTAAAGGCTGTGGGGCACGGGGATAGAGTACCAGGCATACCTTTCAGCCTTCGATGGGTGCGAAAGGATGGGGCAATTGTTTGGACCGAACAGCAAAACATGCCGATCTACGACGAATCGGGGAACCTGGTGGCCGTTGAGGGCATAGCCCGCGATATCACCGAGCACAGGCGGACGGAGTTAGCCTTTTCCAATGCCGAGCTGGAGCACCTTGCCAATGTAATCTCAGACGAAATGGATGAGCCCCTGCACATGGTGGGAAGGTGTATGAATATGTTGGAGCGTCGGTACAAGGGGAGATTCGACTCCAATACTGAAAAGATTATGGGTTATGCCGTTGATGGGATCAATCGCATGAAGAGGCTCGTCAATGATCTCGTGGCTTATTCACGCGTGGGTACGGAGGGCAGGGATTTCGCGCCGACTAACTGCGAAGCCGTCTTTGACCGCGCTATTGCCAATCTGAGGGAAGTCATTGAGGAGAACGATGTGGCGGTGAGCCATGATCCTTTGCCGATCGTGATGGGCGATGAGTCACAACTGATTCAACTGTTTCAGAGCCTCATAGGAAACGCCATTAAGTTCCGTGGCGAGGACCCACTAGGTATTCATGTCTCGGTGGAAAAAAAGGAAAACGAGTGG
>CAYFXP010000393.1:0-5183 GCA_964346935.1 uncultured Syntrophobacterales bacterium | reverse complement strand
CTAAAGCTCGCTTCACTAAGAATGGTTATCAAAAATTCTTTAATGTTCGCTCCAGGGATATGAGCAACAGCCCATCAAAGTTCAAATGTCAAAAGGGAAAGAGAGCCGAAGGTGGGGATGTAGCTCAGCGGGAGAGCATCGCGTTCGCAACGCGGGGGTCGGGGGTTCGAATCCCCTCATCTCCACCATAATACCTTGAATCCGAGGAAATAGAAGCCATGTTGAAGGATAAAAAGATCGGCATTATCGGCGCGGGAAATATGGGAACATCCCTCATAAGTGGTCTCATCTATGCCAGATCATCCATACCCGAAAACATCATCTGCTCGGACATCCGGAAGGAGAAACTCAAATCCATCAAGGATGCCTATGGGGTTGTCACAACCACGAACAATACCGATGTGGTCAAGGCATCGGAAATCGTAATCTATGCAGTCAAGCCCCAGATCATGGCGTCGGTACTGAGGGAAACGACTGCCCATTTGGATATGTCTAAAGTCATCATCTCCATTGCCGCCGGCGTACCCCTTGCCGCCATCGAGTCGTGCCTCAATAAAGATCTCCGCCTCATTCGGGTCATGCCCAATATCGCTGCATCCGTCAAGGAAGCCGCTACGGCCATTACCGCAGGGAAGCACGCTTCCAAGGATGACCTGAGACTTGCCAAGGCCATTTTCGATTCCGTGGGCACAAGCGTCATCATCGAGGAGGAGCTCATGGATGCCATCACGGGCCTGAGCGGCAACGGTCCCGCCTATATCTTTTTGATTGTGGATGCGCTCGCCGATGCGGGGGTAAAGATGGGCCTTTCGAGGGAAGATGCCCTCTTGCTTTCGGCCCAAGCGGCTTTGGGGGCTGCGAAATTACTGTTGGAGACAAATGAACATCCGGGAAGGTTGAAGGACAAGGTTACCTCCCCCGGTGGAACGGCCATTGCCGCCCTTCACACGATTGAGGAGGGTGGACTGCGGACGACGTTGATCAACGCCGTGGAGGTGGGTACAAAGCGGTCCAAGGAATTGGGGGAAATGATGATCAAGAACTTCTCAGAACAGTAGCCTTTTCCCCCTCAAGATGAACGAAACGGAAGGGTGATTTCTTGGTTAAACAAAACGATACCCAAGCACCTTCAAGTGGTCACGGAAAGAGTTTGGGCTCAGAAAACGAGAACATTTTGCGTCTCAAAAGGGTGTTTTCCGCTGGTGTGTAATCATTGTATCCCGCCAATACCCTAAGCCTCCACCGTTTGTAAATCTTCCCCCAAGGATAAAAGTACCCTATTCCATATCGAACGATCATCCCTGTTCATCCCCATGAAACGCACTCCTATCCTGAGACGATCTTCCCCTCTCCTCTTGAACCACATGATTTCAGCGCTGGCGCTGAAGTCCACACCACCCGCTATGAGGGTAACACCGACATCCACCCCGATTTTGTTCATGGCGGCTTCAACAAGGGAAATAATATCGATATAATCCGATAATCCCAGCTCGACACACATTCTCTTTAGCGAGACTTTTACCGTCTCCCCATTGACGAGTGTAGTTATGATACCGCCTCTGCCCCTTACGTAGAGCTTGACTATTGCGGGAAATGCAGCATCGAATCGAACGAATTGTCTTCTCTCGAGATCCCCGTCGGTTTCGGTCTTACCCATTTTACACCTGCTGGCCTTTACTGTTAGCTCATAGGCTAGCAATTTTAGTGCCACCTCTACGGGAGCTATTCCGAAATACGGTTTCGGAATTTCGTATTACAGACACAACCCATTGAAAATACGGAAATCTTGATTTTTGTATTCGGGGAAGACGCCTAAACGGGGAAAATGTCAGGGACGAGGTTCAATCGCGTTCAGGGAATTTATCGCTCATGCGAACGAAGTTGCCCAAAAGTGAGAGGCCAATTCGATCGCTCTTTTCCGGGTGAAACTGGACACCCCATATACGTTCCTGTTGTACTATCGAGGCAAAATGAAGCCCATATTCGGTCCTTCCTACAACAACCCCAGGATCATCGGGTTCTCCGTAATAGGAGTGAGCGAAATAGAAGTAGGACCGGTTGGGAATATTCCGCAAGAATGGGTCCTCGAAGTTCGGCCGGGCCAGAACCACCCGATTCCATCCCATGTGGGGAACTTTCACGGTGTCTGGGAATCTTTTGACACGACCCTGGATGAGATCGAGGCCGTGGTGTAATCCCCCCTCTTCGCCTTCTGTAAACAGGAGGTGCATCCCTAGACAGATCCCCAGCAGGGGCTTGTTTGCCTTTCCCCATTCGGATAGAAGAGGGCCAAAGCCCCGTTTCTCGAGGTTTCGGATTCCCTGGGGGAATGCGCCCACACCTGGTAAGACAATTCCATAGGCCTCCCTGGCAACTCGAGGGTCGGGTGTAACAACCACCTGCCCGCCCATCCTGACGAGGGCTTTGCTCACGCTCTTGAGATTCCCCATGGAATAGTCGATTACGGCGATCATATGGGACCAATTCCCGGATCGTATCGTGCGCTCATTGGAGCACCTCAGGGATGAAACCCTGGCCTCCCTTAAGGAGAAAATACAAGCAAATCCCAAAACCTAATTTCTAAACTCCAAATAAATTCAAATCACCGAAGCCGTAAAGGGAAATACTAAACACAAAACACTAATGATCGAATGGCCAAAACGTTTAGGGTTTAGATATTTGTGCTTAGAATTTGGAGCAAAGCGACTTCAGTATTTGGTGCTTCGGCCCGCGACGAGGAGTTCGGCTGAGGCTCACTCGAAGCCCCCCTCGACTGGCTCGGGGGTTGAACAATTCAATCATGAGACATGTCCACGAGCTCGTGTTGAGTCGCTCAATGCCGAAAGGCTTGGGCCGAAGGCTCCCCTTCGGGTCTGAGCGTTCGACTGAGCTCACACCGAAGTCTTGAGGGGCGAAGACGGTCGACTCGATTTAGAATTTTATCCTTGTTTGAATCATGTGTAGAGATAATTGAGCGCGTTTCGATGCGGAAGGGGATATGCCTAATGGGCCTCGTTCCAATTTCTCCCACGAGCGATGGAGACTCTCAAGGGGACCGAGCATTCCATCGCACCTTCCATCCCTTCTCGGACAATCCGACTCGCCTGCTCCAGCTCCCCCTCCGGGCATTCGAAGACCAATTCATCGTGGACTTGCATCACCATCTTAATGGATAGCTTCAGGTCCTTGAGCCGCCTGTTGATATGAATCATGGCGACCTTAATCAAGTCGGCCGCTGTCCCTTGAATCGGGGTGTTAATAGCCGTCCGCTCAGCGGCGTTTCGGGCTATCTGATTCGAGCTATTGATCTCGGGAAGATAACGCCTCCGTCCAAAAAGGGTGGTTACGTATCCCTTCTCCCTCGACTCCCGGAGGGAGGAGTCGATGTACTCCCTCACGCCCTTGTACTTTTCGAAGTATCCCTCGATATATGCTGCGGCGGTCTTCGGCTCAATATCCAGCTCCTTTCCCAAACCGAAGGCGCTCATACCATAAATGATCCCGAAGTTGATGACCTTAGCCTGTCTTCTCATCTCTGGGGTCACATCCTCAAGGGAGACTCCGAAGATATTTGACGCCGTGTGCGCATGGATATCCTCCTCCCTCTGAAATGCCTCACGGAGGGTGCTATCCCCTGTGAGATGGGCCAAAATCCTCAGCTCGATTTGCGAGTAATCCGCCGAGAGCATTAACCAACCCTCTTCCGGAATAAATGCTTGGCGGATCCTCTTCCCCTCCTGAGATCGAATGGGGATGTTCTGAAGATTCGGATCGCTTGAACTCAGCCTCCCTGTTGCCGTAACCGTTTGATTATAGGAGGTATGCACTCTCCCCGTCTGTGGATTGATCAATTTGGGAAGGGCATCGATATACGTGGATTTCAGTTTGGAAAGGCTCCGATACGCCAAAATTTCCCCGGGAAGATCGTGCTGATGAGCCAACTTGGTCAGGACCTCAGTATCCGTTGAGGCCCCCGTCTTCGTCCGCTTAACCCTGGGAAGCTTCAATTTCTCGAATAGAATCCTGGCCAACTGCTGGGAGGAGTTGATGTTGAACTGCTCACCGGCCAAGAGGTATATCCGATCCGCTATGGAAGCGAGTTTAATCTCGAATTCCTTGGACATCTCCTCCAGCAGTGATCGGTTGATTCTAACCCCGTTCATCTCCATCTGAGCCAAGACTTCGATCAGTGGAATCTCCACCTCGTTGAAGAGATCCTTAAGTCCCTCTCCCCCTTCCAGCTTAGACAGGAGGATGTGGCTCGCCAAGAAGGTTACGTCGGAGTCCTCGCACGCATAGTCCTTGGCCGATTGCAAATCCACCCGATCGAAGGTCACTTCCTTTTTACCCGATCCCACCACGTCCTTATACCTGATCATCCGGTGATCGAGATATTCCCGGGCTATTTCCTCCAAGTTGTGGTTATGCTTTGTGGGGTTCATGAGATACGATGCCACCATGGTGTCGCACCCTATTCCCCTCAGCTCAATGCCGTTCCTCTTGAGCAGCACGTATTCGTATTTGATGTTTTGGCCCAATTTCGTGAGCTTCTCATCCTCGAGGAGGGGTTTCAACTGGCTGAGGACGCAGTCCTTATTCAATTGCCTCGGAACCCCAGTGTATCGATGTCCCACGGGGACATAATACGCCCGATGGGGAGCGAAAGAAAAGGAGAGACCCACGACTTCAGCCAGCATGGGATCCCGGGAAGTAGTCTCGAAATCAAAGGAAAACCCTTGGCACCCCCTTAACTCCCCTACCAGATTCGAGAATCGACTCTCCTCGGTAACTATGTGATAGTCTTCCATGGACAGGGTTTCACCCGTTATCTCCTTGAGGAATTTGCTGAATTCAAGCTCCCGAAAAATCCCCTTGAGCATCTCTACATCGGGCTCGGATGACGTGAAATCACGGAGGTTATAGTCAAGGGAAACATCCGTGAAAATGGTGGCCAGGCGTTTGCTCAGCTTGGCCTGCTCTCCAAAGCGGTTAAGGGCTTGGGCCAGTTTCTTTTTGGGCAGCTTCTCCGCATTGGCGAGGAGATTTTCGAGCGTCTTATACTCGCTGATCAACGCAACGGCCGTCTTCTCCCCTATCCCGGGAACCCCGGGGATGTTATCTATGGAATCTCCCATGAGGGCCATGACATCCGTTATCTCGCCAGGTGCCACGCCATATCGCTC
>CAYFXP010000392.1:0-2835 GCA_964346935.1 uncultured Syntrophobacterales bacterium | reverse complement strand
AGGTAAGGAATTGTGCATCCAATCGGCTGCCCGCCTCCATCAAGACCTATTCCCAGGCATTGGCTTGGCTGATAGGGGATTCCGAGGTAGATGTTGAGCACATCAAGGCTGTCATACCGTATACCCTGGCCCATCGAGTTCAGTGGAAGGAGGAATACCTTTCTACCAAGGAGAAGGACAACAGGGATAACCCCTTCCAAGTACACCTGGCAAAGGAGGCGGTAAAAACCGTCTTCAATCGCTACGGTGAGCAGAACGAACACCTCAAACGCGCGCTGGCGGTCGGGTATCGGGTCTTCAACGGTGAGGCCCTGGAACCAGTGGATGGCGATCACCCCGTTTATTTCGAGATTAAGAACGACTTGGGAGTGGAGGATTAAATGAAAAACCCCTTTGACGATTTCAAGGACCATCGGACAAGGGAAAGAGAGATACCCCTGGATTCCATCATCCAATCAAGGGACAGGGTGATGTCCAGCATCATTAAGGGCTATGAAAAGCTCTTGGAGGAGGAGGTAAAGGAGCTGGTCTGGTTGGTCCAGTATAATACCGTGATCAAAGCATATACCCTCGCCGAAAAGGTGGTCAAGGAATTCGATTATAAGGCGGAAGACGTCGAGGAGTTCTGCTACGAATTGGATACTACGGATAAAATTCCCTATCTCATTACCGGACCCGCGGGCATCTATATCTCGGCACTATGCAACTACGCCAAGGAGGAGGAGATCCACCTCAAATTGAATGACCTGAAGACCCAGATCAACCTGCTCGGCTATCGGCTTCCCGTTGGCAAGAAGGTGATTGTTGAGGGAAATCTAGGCGATTTTACCGGGATTGGACTGGAAGGGGGAGAGCTACTGGTTGAGGGAAATGCCAAGAATTACACAGGAGCCGGGATGAAGAGCGGAAGAATTCAAATCACGAAGAACATAGGCCTTCACACGGGAGAATGGATGATGGGGGGAGAGATCTACGTGGGTGGGAGAGTGAGGGGTATGGGCAAGATCGTTGACGGGAAGGTCTACGAAGATGAGAAGCTGATCTACCCACGGAACTATCGTCAATCGAACGTCTACTATTGAGGAATTTAAGGTTGGGCATAATTCCCGAAGAGGTCATCAAGAGGATCTGGTCGAGGATCAGGAAGAAACACCTCTTCCCTGAGATACCCATTCCCAAGGTCTCAGAGGGCAATGAGACTGTAGCCCTTGAGATGAAGAACAAACAGATAACCATAAATACCGCTTTCTGCGATAAGATTACCCATAAAATGGACGCTGAAGAGGCTGTTGAGGCACTTCTGGATCATGGGATCAGCCACTATACCTATTGCCCATGGGATTTTCACACTCATCTGCGGTTGTTCGCCGAGGCCAAGCGAGTCATAAAGGATAGGGAACGGGCCAAGAGGGCAGCAGGACTGTTTATGGATGTGGTGGCGGATACGTATTGCGTTTAGGGAAAAAAGACGCCGCTGCCCGAGTTCTACAAACACATTGACAAGAGGAAGGTGGATGAGGTTATCGCATCCCTCTATCAGAGGATATGGGGCGTAGATCTCTGTGCCGAGGAAGACGAGGGGGTTGTACGGAGGTTGGCCAGGATCCCCTATCTGGATAAGAAGCAGTGGGATAAGAGCATTCAGAAATTCTCCCGTGTCATTAAGGTTCTCCTTGAGGTTGAGGAGGAGCAGGACCGTCAGTCGGGAAATCAGACATCTCCCATGGGGGATCATGGCTTGGACGGATATACCCTGGAAGAGATCGACCAGGGACTCCGGAATTTCGCCAATCAGAACGTCGGGCTTAAGGAATTCAAGGAGACCTTCGAAGACTTCAAGGAGGAGCTGAAGGAAGTCGGATACGGAACCGAAGGCGGAATGGGCAGGGGCGAGGGTACCCCGTTAGATGCGGATTTGGTTTACTATATGAAATTGGCCGAAAACTATTCCATCCCCATCAAGAGAATGCCCATGGAAAAAAGGGGACACCTCAATCCCCATTCCCATTGTCCGTGGGAAATCGGAAGGCCTTTCCAAGACGTGGATGTGTGGACCAGTTTTGGGAAGATTATGCCCGGCATCACCCAGACGTGGAACAAGATCGAGGGGAGCACATTCGGGGAAAGGGAGGCCGTTCCGGATTGCATCATTATCATTGATTCCTCGGGAAGTATGATGAATCCGAGGAAGAACTTATCCTATGCTGTCCTTGGGGCTGCATGTGCTTCGGACGCTTACCTGAGGAACGATGCCGAAGTGGCGGTCTATAATTTCAGCGATGCCCCCATGGGGGGGAAAGCTATTCTCGATTTTACATCGGAGAGGACGAAGATCTATGGGGTTCTCTGCAAGTACTTCGGGGGTGGAACTGCCCTTAACCTCAACGAACTCGATCCCCTCTTGGAGACCTCGGAGAAACCCGATATCTTCATTATAACGGATATGAAGATCACCAATTTGGGAAAGGTGATCGGATACCTCAACAATATCGACAATCGTATCACCGCCGTCTATATCGGGGAGAATACGTACGCCTTGAGATTCAGGGAGGCAATGGAGAAGAAGAGGAATGTTAGCTTTTACAACGTAACCAAGAAGGAAGATATCCCTAAGATCGTCCTGGGAAGAATTCGGGAGTATTTTCAGGGAAACCTCTAATGGGGGAAGTCCATTGAGCCCCCGTCCCCGTGAAAGCCGCAGGCGTCATGGTCCCCAGTTTTTTTATCGAAGGGGACGGGCCATGTCGAACTTGAAGAATTCCGTGGAGCTCGAGGGCTTCTCCTCGGTAGAGCGAGTGGGGGCGGTTCCCTCCTTAAAACATTCGAAAAAGGCCT
>CAYFXP010000391.1:0-8110 GCA_964346935.1 uncultured Syntrophobacterales bacterium | reverse complement strand
GTCCCTGAACTTTCTCAAGCACTCCTTGCTGCAGAAGTAGTGGTCCCTTCCACCCATGCGGGCGCGAATGGCGGAGTCCTTCGGGATGTAGGTTTCACAATAGGGATCCTTCACCATCTCGCCCTCCAATTCCCGCTCCCCTCCAGCACGTTCGATTCGGCTCGACCTCGATGGGGATATCCACCCCTTGACGAGGTAGTAAAGGAGGATGAGCAAACCCAAAAAGATGAGAAATCTCATGGCATCCAACCCTTGACAAAGGAGGTATTATAATCTCTCGATTCCCTGTTCGCCCTTCAATTGGGCCATCAGTTGCGAAATGGATTTTTTCAGGACGGGATGTATATAATCCCCCGCAATTTCGCATAATGGAACCAGGACGAATGCACGCTTTTCAAGCTCTGGATGGGGTACGGTCAATTCCTCGCATTGGATGGTCTCCTCGTCGAAGAAGATGATATCCAGATCGATGATGCGGGGTCCCCATTTGAAGCTCCTCTTCCGTCCCATGGATAGCTCAATATTCTCCAGTAAATGGAGGAGCTCGTAAGCCGTAAGGCTCGTTTCGATCTCGATCACGCAATTGATAAACCAATCCTGTTGGGTGTAACCAATGGGTTCAGTTTTGTACAAAGAGGACTGGGCGATGAGGCTGTTTTGTTCGTGCTGGGAGATTTCGGCGATGGCCTGCCTGCAGTTTTCTACCTTGTCCCCAACGTTGGAGCCAATTCCGATGAAGGCGATATTTCCTCTGGTGAGGGTGGGATCCATGCGAGGTTGATCATAGAGAGGTTAAGGAGTGACGAAATGAAGGCATTCATAAAGCGGTGCCTTTCGAACCCCTTGTCCAATATTTATTCATCTTTCTTGGTCGTTTCTTCATCCTTCTCCGGAGTAACATCAATCTCATCGGGGCCTTTCGTTGCCTTTCGGAAATTCCGTATTCCCTTTCCAATTCCCTCTCCAATCTGTGGTATTTTGCCGGCCCCGAATATGACGAGGACGATGACCAAGATAACGATCAACTCGGGCATTCCAATGCCGAACATGAATTCCTCCTCTTTTTAAAGAAACGGACGGGCAGCCTCCCGGATCGGAGGCCTTCAATTCATTATGGCGGAAGTGCATGGGAATCGAACCCACCGCGGACGGTTTTAGCGCCCGCCACTGGATTTGAAGTCCAGGAGGCCCACCAGGACCAATCCACTTCCGAGCTAAACCATAAATAATTTCCCCTAGAAAGTCAATACTCTTAATGCCCGGAGTTTCCTCAATTTTGTCGAGAAGGCGGTTGTTCATGAGCAGAATTTAGATACCTGGGAATTAGGAAAAGGAGCTCTGAGCGCGAATGGATATTTTTTCGACAACGACTCCTCGGTGACCCGAGCGGCTACAAACGCAGTTCTGGACTGAAGATGGCGTGAACGCTGGAATCGTCGAAAAAATATGTTTGAGCGGCGAGGAGCGACTTTTCCGGCGGTCTCGGGTCACATCACGAACAATGAAGCAAAGGGACAACGCCCTTTTCTTTCTAATCGATCAGCCAATCTAGACCCAAATAGCCAAGTCTCCCCTCAGTCGGCACGCCGGTTTGGGGAGCCCATCCCATGGCCTCGTAATAGAGCCTGAGGGCCTCGTTGAAATCCTCCCGGGTGAATCGCTTCTCGCGGGGTGTTCCCTCCTCCAGGGGTTCATACAATCTATCAGGCAGATTGTCATCCTTGCTTGATAACCCTTCCCGAATGTTGAACATCCGGCCCATGGTGATGGTCCGCTCCCCCAGCTCCATCAGCTCAAAAAGGCTTGTATTCCAGCCGGTTATCGCCTCCACCGCCTCCGCCAACATGACCAGAGGGAAGGCGGTATAAGGAGCGGCCGCAAAGTTACAAACCCCGAGAGAGTTAAAGAAATTCCAGATCTGCTGGGTGTGAACGAACTGACGGATCTTCCTCGGTCCCATCTCCAGTGCCGACGTTGGCTCCAGAACTCCTGCCGGGTTAGCCGCCTGCAGCACTGGACCATCGCTAAGGAACGAAGTATCATGGGGAGCTTCAATATGGTCTGCCCCTGTGGGGGAGGTTGCATAGCTCAGGGTCAACCCCTGCTTGCCGCGGGGGTCATGCATCGGGAGTTCTTGTCCTTTAATGTGGTAAGCATATTTCTCAGCCCCCTTTCCGATCTTTTCGGCTGCCCGTCTGACGCCCTCGGCAAGGATATTGCCGAAGCCCTCTCGGAAGGCGATCTTTCGAATCATCTCCAGCATCCCATCCACGTTTCCGAACCGCAGGTCGATCCCGTCGGTTTCTTGTGATGTCAGGATTCCCCTTTCGGTACATTCCATGGCAAAGGCGATGCAAACGCCCGTCGAGATGGTGTCCACTCCCCAGCGGTTGCACATCTCATTGCCCTCGGCTATCGCAGCCAAGTTATCAATGGAGCAGAAAGAACCCAAGGAAGCAACGGTCTCATATTCGGGCCCGCCGTATTCAGGCCTGGCAGTATATTTCCCATCGACCTTCACCGCCCGCTTGCACTGAACGGCGCAGGCATAGCAGCCCTCGGATTTCTGAAGAATAGTATCCGTCATGGTCTCCCCAGAGATGGCCTCAACTCCTTCGAACTGTCCAACCTGGAAATTTCTGGTGGGCAGGATGCCAGAATTATGAAGAGGCATTACGAAAAATGGAGTCCCAAATTTCCTCAAGTTCTGGGCCAGAGGCGACTGCTTGATTCGCTTCACTACTTCCTTTCCGATTTCCCGAACCTTTTCCGGATTGGCCAGGGGCAGCCTTCGCGTCCCCCGGACAGCAATGGCTCGCAGGTTCTTCGATCCCATGACTGCGCCCATGCCCGTCCGGCCGTTGGCATGCTTCAATTCATTGAGCACGCATGCGTAGCGTACCAATTTCTCGCCGGCCGGCCCGCACTGAGCCACCCGGATTCGGGGATCCCCCACTTCTTCCCGGATCAACCGTTCTACTTCCCCGGTTTCTTTTCCCCAGAGCTGGGCGGCATCCCGAATCTCTCCCTTTCCATCCTTAATCCAGAGGTAAACGGGCTTGGGCGAACGGCCCTCCACGATGATCCCGTCAAAGCCAGCCATTTTCAATTCCGGACCCCAGAAGCCGCCGGCTTCCGCTTCCCCAAAAGCTCCGGTTAATGGTGAGCGAGCAGCCAGAGTGTAGCGTGTCAGTCCGGGGAGGGGTGCCCCTGAGACCACGCTGGACATGAAAACGAGCTTATTCTCCGGCCCCAAGGGATCCACGCCGGCCCCCTGTTCTTTCAGCAAGAAGTAGAGGGAGAGTGCAGAACCACCCATGTATGTCCGGTAGACGAGCTCTGCAGGAGTTTCCTCGGCGATACTGTTTGTGGAGAGATTTACCCTTAGTATCTTCCCGTTGTATCCCAGTGTCATGCTTGTACCTCCTTCCGTCATAGGTTCGCGATGCCAAGGTCCAGGTCTCGTACTGGCCAGCATTGAACTGCTTCAAGAATTAAGACTTTTTGGGCCAGAAAGTCAATAGAAAGGACTCGGAGTTTCCGGGGTTTTCAGACCATGTGTTTTTATAATCCCTTGATAATCTTTCCCTTTTCGGCCTTTGCAGGAGAACACCACCGTCCCTTCGCTCCGACGCTCCCGCAGTGACCCTTTCGGGGTTCACAGGCGGGGAATACTTACCCCTTCCGGCCTCTAAAGGGCCGGCTTTCCCCTTCCTGCTCACCCTCGAAGGGTACCCCGCTGCTCCCGCGAGTCGCTCATGAACAGTGCTGTTCTCCTTAGACTCCGGAAACTCCACAAAGGACGACTTCCCAAGGCAAATGATTTTTTGGCCCATGTCTCTTCGGCTCTCTAAGGCGGGATGCGTCATGGGGAACGTCCCAGCTTATTCCTCAGCTGACTTGGGCTTATATATGCTATCCGTACAACCTTTTTCCTCGATGTGCGGCCCCGGACAATCTCAACCTGGGATTTTGCCACATTGAGCCCTTCGGCTAATATCTCGATCAGCCTCTGATTTGCCTTTCCCCCCGTTGGGGGAGCGGTCACCTTCACCTTTAAAGCCTGGCCGTGGAAACCAACAACCCTGTCCTCTGAGGCCTTAGGCTGCACCAGGACATGGAGGATGATTGAATCTCCGTCCTTTCGTATCACCGTTTCGACCCTTTTTGAATCCCGGTGCCAAGGCGTTCCTCTATCCCCGCATCTGAATGAAGGAGATCTGTTCGCCAGTTCCGGGCCCTTCCGCGCGGTAGGAGAACAGGATATCGTTGTTGCATCTGGTACAGACGGGAACCCAGCAACACTTATCCTCCCTTATTCCGCGGTCCCGCAGCTGCTCGATATTGGCCCGGGCGAGGTTCAGGTGCCACTTGCCATTTCCCCTGGGCGTGCTGAAGCTTTGCCAATTCCATCCGGATGATCGAAAGGGACCCATAACGGCTTCATCCACCTCGTAGCAGCATTCTCCGATGGAGGGACCGATGGCCACGAACAGGTCTTCTGCGTGGGTTCCGAAGTGATCCATCATCGCATCGAGGACTTTTCGGGCGATTCCTCTGAGGGTTCCCCGCCATCCGGCGTGAATGATGCCTATGACCGCACGGTTTGGGGCCACCAAGAGGATGGGGACGCAATCGGCAGTCAGGACGCCTATGGCGATATCCCGCTGATCGGTCAAAAGCGCATCGGAGCGACAATTCAACGAGTGCTGTGATAGGGGGGCGGGTTTGTCGATTACCCGAATACGATCCCCATGCACTTGGTCCATCGTGATCAGCTGTTGGGGCTCGAGTCCAAAGGTCCTTGCCACTAACTCCTTGCCGAAAACAATACGAGCTTGCTTTTCACCTCGCCCCGCACCCGACTCAGGGGATGAATGCGTCCCGTGACTAACTCTTGCGCTTCTCGTACAGAAGGCATGATTGACGAAGCCCAGGGATTTTAGGGGAGGAGCCTCGAAGTAGGTGATCTTGCCCAGGGTCCTGATGTCATCTCTATGGACGATCTGGATCATGTTCCATCTTCCCCATGGGGGTGATGGCTTTGAGCATGCTGGGAAAGGAACTGGATAATTCCCGTCATATCGTCGGGCAATGGGGCTTGAAATTGTATGAATTCCCCGCTTCGGGGATGGATAAAGCCCAAACGTTCCGAATGCAAGGCCTGTCTTCTCAGCGCCCTGATACCCTTCCTGATCTGGGAATCCCTTATCCTCTCAATCCATTTTCCCCTGCGGTATTCCGGATCCCCCACGATGGGATGTCCTCGAGAAGACAGATGGGCTCGAATCTGATGGGTTCGACCTGTCTTGGGTATGACTTCCAGCAGTGCAAAGCCCTTGAATCGTTGAATCATCCTCCATTGCGTGACAGCGCTCCTCGCCTTGTGCGTGTGGATGGAGATCCGCTTTCTCTCCTTGGGATGTCTTCCGAGGGGAGCTTCAATGATCCCCTCGGATCCCCTCATGTCCCCATGGACCAGTGCGATGTAGTGTTTTTTTACCTGACGGGTCTTAAATTGGGCCGATAGGTGGCGATGGGCTATGGCGTTTTTCGCGGCGACCATTACGCCCGAGGTATTCTTATCCAAGCGATGCACAATTCCCGGCCGAATGACCCCGTTGATTTGAGAGAGATCTTTGCAGTGAAAGAGGAGCGCATTTACAAGGGTCCGAGAATCAATCCCGGCACCCGGGTGGACCACCATCCCCGCGGGCTTGTTAACGACGATAATCCATGGATCCTCATAGATGATATCCAGGGGGATATCTTGGGGGATGAGGTCTAATTTTCTGGGTGGGGGGATCGATCCAGTGAGCACGTCTCCCTTCCTCAGTTTCACCGCCGGCTTTGAGGGGAGGTGGTTGAGCAGGATGAGGCCTTCTTGGACGAGTTTCTTGATTTGAGTCCGGGTAAGCTCAGTTACCCTCTGGGAGAGGTACGTATCCAATCTCATCCCCCTCTCGGGATTACCTACGATGAATCTGAAATCCTCGGCTTGAGCCATTTGGATTCGGGCGCACTTGCGGGGTTATCATGGGCCCTTTCTCAACGCCCCCTCGACTCCATTGACGATAAGGTCCCCTTCTTCATCCCCAACGGTCCTAACGTCGAGGAGGACTTCTTCCTTGCTAACCCTGCCGATAATGGGCGGCCTCCCTTCCCGAAGCCTCCTCTCCAGTTGATGAGCCGATCCCTGATCCGGCTTGAGGGCTACGACCTTGGTGGGAAGTATCTGGACGGGATAGGCCCCCCCTCCCACTTGGGATACATCATCCCTCACCGTAATCGTCAATCCCGTGGGTATCCTTGCCCCTATCTTCCGAGAGAGCCTCCGGGCCCTCTTTTGCAGTTCATCATGGGAGTAGGCAAGCATCTTGAGGGTAGGAATTTCCCTGGTCGCCTTGTCCTCATCGAGATAGAGGAGCAGCGTTGATTCCAATCCCGCAAGGGTCAATTTGTCGATTCTCAGGGCCCGGTTGAGGGGGTTAACCTTTATCCTCTCGATATATTCCCGTTTCCCGAGAATGATCCCGGCCTGAGGACCTCCCATTAACTTATCCCCGCTGAAGGTGACGATATCGGCACCATCCCCGATGGCCTCCTGGGCCGTGGGCTCTCTGCCCAGGCCGTATTTGCTGAGGTCGATGAGGGATCCGCTTCCCAGGTCCTCCATGACGGGCAGATGGTTTGCATGGGCCAACTGCGCCAATTCCCGTAACTCAACTTCAGCCGAAAAACCGACAATCCTGAAGTTGCTGGTATGGACCTTCAGGATCAGGGCGGTTTCCTCACCGATTGCCCCCTCATAGTCGCTGAAATGGGTTCTGTTGGTTGTTCCAACCTCTTTCAGAATTGCGCCGCTTCTTTTCATAACATCGGGGATTCGAAAGGCCCCTCCGATCTCGACCAATTGCCCTCGGGAGACGATAACCTCCCTTCCCGCGGCAATGGTATTGAGGGCGAGCAAAACGGCAGCGGCGTTGTTGTTGACAACTAAGGCCGCTTCGGCTCCGGTCAAACGGCAGAGGGTCTGTTCGACATGGATATACCGCGATCCCCTCGTCCCCTGGGTTAGGTCGAACTCTAAATTGGAGTAATGCCTCGATACCCCGGCTATGTGTTCGATGGCGTTCTCATGGAGGAGTGAACGGCCCAAATTGGTGTGGATTACCACGCCCGTTGCGTTGATTACCCTTCTCAATGAGGGATTGACCTGGTTCTCGATCTCCTCCATGAATTGGGGGAGCAGGCCTTCGAAGGAGAAGAGGGACTCGTCCAGTTTGGCTGGGTCCGGGGTGGCTATGATGGTTTGGCGGAGGTGGTCCAGGCCCCTTCGAACCGCCTCCAGGATGACACCCCTCGAGTACCGGTTTTCCAGTTGAACCATCTGGGGTTTGGAAAGGATCTGGTCCACATTGGGGATTTGGCTGAGATACTTCTGGCGGAGTTGCCGGGACATGTCTTATTCCCCTTTAATGATATTGGGTTGCACCCTCATGAAGAGGGTCTTGAAGACCCTGAGCGGATTCATCCTGATCCAGTGCATCGGCCACTCCAGTTCCCACTTTCCGCAGACGGTGGACATATTGAGCCTGTTGATATGCAATCCCAACTTGGCCAACTCCCGATTTCTCAACGCTTGGTCTTCAATACCGACGATCTCGTCTATCCTTCGCATCAACCTTACCGCATCCTCAATCCTCTTCTCTATGGTCAGGGCTGTTTTGGGATCGATGATTCCGAATTCTCCCTTCAGCCGGTTTAGCCGTAAACCTGCCTCGTAGGTTCCGTATACAATTTCATCACGAGTCATCCATTTGGTCTCATAATTCAACGCGTATTTCCAACTGGGGGAAAGCATTGCCAATCTGTGTTCCTCAACGGACCGATAAAAGAGCTTGTACCCGTATCTCTCTGGATTCTCGAAAACAGCGCTCCCTGGATCCAAGAAGGGAGCAAGGGGTGAGATGAAGGGGATGAGATTTCGGTTCTTCCCGTATTGCTCTAGAAGGTATCGGCAGTAATTCACGGTATCAAGAACTGATTGGAAGGTCTGTTTCGGCAATCCCGTCATGAAGAACAGATCGATTCGCTTACAACTGAGGTT
>CAYFXP010000390.1:0-3283 GCA_964346935.1 uncultured Syntrophobacterales bacterium | reverse complement strand
TTCAATTCCGCCTGGATCGAGAAGCAGTTCAAGAGCTCGCAGAGGAAGCCATCGCGCTTTGCACCGAGCAGAGGATTGCGCAATGGTTGGCGCTCGGAAATATCCAGGGGGGATGGGTGTTGACAGAGCACGGACCTTCTGAGGAAGGTATTGGACAAATGCACCAGGGCCTGGCCGCCTGGGAAGGAACGGGAGCAGATCTGGTAAGGCCGTATTACCTTTCCCTACTGGCTGAGGCATATGGCAAAGTTGACAAGGTAGAGGAAGGGATCACCTTATTGGGCGAGGCACTAGCGGCGGTGGACAGGAATGGCGAGCGCTGGTGGGAAGCAGAGCTGTATCGGCTCAAGGGGGATTTGATCGTGAGGCAGGGCGTTGAGAAAGTCCAAAGTCCTCAACCCGAGGCCCAAGAGTTGTCAGAAGCTGAAGGGAGCCTTCGTCATGCCATCGCAATCGCCCGCCGCCAAAGGGCAAAGTCCCTGGAGCTGAGGGCAGTGATGAGCTTGAGCCGGCTGTGGCAGAAACAGGGGAAAAAAAGAGAAGCCCGACAGATCCTGGCGGAAATTTACAGCTGGTTCGCCGAGGGGTTTGACGATCCGGACCTCAAGAAAGCCAAGGAGTTGCTCGAGGAGCTGAAATGAAACCGAAATGCCTTAATGAAGGAGGCTGACAGACGGACACGCACCAGCATAAGAATGGTTCAAACCGGGAATTGAACCTGGCCTCGAGCTCGCAGCTCCATTGGCAACAAAATGGAATAGATAAAGGCGTGCAGCGGTGTCGCCACATCAGCCTCCTGCCCGAAGCGCACCACCACCCCAATCAATGCCTCAAGTTCCGAGGGACGCCCCTTCATCACGTCGCGCTGCATGGATGAGGTTACCTCAGGCCTAAGCCCATCGAACATGGCCATTACCATAGACATTGCATCTTCTGGCAACGCGATGTCACGTCCCATCGCCACCGCTATAATCTCCTGTACCGCTTGTTGTGCCCTTTCGCGGGTCTCTTGGAGGCTGCGCCATACCCCCACCGGGGACCGTGTCACAGCGCCCACGCCGCTTAACGGAGTAACGAACAGGAACTTCATCCAAAGAGCAACCTGGATATCCGGCGGGATTTCCGCTTTCACCCCTGCCTGCATAAACGCCTTTTGCAGTCGGTCAAGGCGCTCGCTGCGACGGTTATCCATTTCCCCAAACCTCACCCAAGGCTCCCCACCGTGGTCCGTATGGCGGATATGACCCGGTCCGACAATGGATGTAAAAAGACCACATAAACCGCCCAATACGTGATTTTTGCCCAATACTGCGGCTAACTGCCCCGGCGCCTCCAGACCGTTTTGCAACGGTACCACAAAGGTCTCTGGCCCGACCAGTGGGCGCATGGCCCTCGCCGCCTCTGGCACCTGCCATGCCTTCACCCCCACCAAGACCACATCCACTGCCCCCACTTGCGCCGGATCATCGCTCGCCTGGACCGGATTCACAACAAAATCACCCTTGGCGCTGTCCACCCGCAGACCATCTCTTAACAAAGCCTTCAAATTCCCTCCACGGGCGATGAATACGACATCTTCCCCAGCCTGGGCCAGTCGACCCCCAAAGTAACCTCCCACGGCACCCGTACCAAAGACTGCAATGCGCATACCTACCTCCCCTCGAATGAAGAGAAACACGCCGGTTCATTCGGAAGAACGGGGTCCATATGCACCCGACCTCAGCTCCATTCCGTTTTTAATCGGAGCTTCTAAGGTTCTTCAAACCCCATACTAACAGGTCCAAGAATGAAGTCAATCTTGTCTCGGAGATCTAGCCGCCCAGTCCGCCGCCATTTACGAAGATCACCTGGCCGGTGACGTAGCTCGCTGCTTCGGAGACGAGGAAGCGCACCGCGCTCGCAATCTCCTCGGGTCGGCCGAGCCGCTGGAGGGGGACTGACCGGATAAACGCCTCGGCCCGCTCAGGACCCATGGCATCGAGGGACTCCTAGAGCATGTCGGTTGCGATGGGGCCGGGGGCGATCGCGTTGACGCGAATCCCGTTGGCACCCTCCTCCTTGGCGAGAATCCGCGTCAGGGCTTCTAGCCCACACTTGGACACCGTGTACGGCCCGTACGTGGCCGGAAGACGTTGCGTGACATTTGAGGAAATGTTGACGATCACCCCGTTCAGGCGTGCCCGCATGTGTGGAAGCACTGACTGGATGAGTGAGAATGGGCCGGTCAGGTTCACCCGAAGGATTCGTTCCCAGTCCTCACCCCGAACATCTGCGAACCGAACGCCCGGGAGGTGAGTTCCCGCATTGTTCACGAGAACGTCGATTTGTCCGAAGGCATCGAGCGCCGTCTTGGCGAGAGTCTCGGCGGCTCCGGCTGCCCCGACGTCAGCCCTGACCGCCCTTACCTCGCTGCCGGCACTGGAAATCGCTTCGACCAGCTCCTGCGCCTCCCGCTCGCGCTCCCGGTACTTTATCACCAGGCGGAAGCCATCCTCGGCCAGGCCAGATGCAATAGCGCGACCTATACCGCGGGACCCCCCGGTCACGATCGCGGCCCTGTCCTCCACCTGCATCTTTCCCCCTTGTGGCATCAACATTTTCTCCTTTCTCAATTCGGATTTCACATGCTAAGGTTGTCGCGGAGAATACGTTACGAAGAATATGGATGTCAAGTAGATCGAATTATTAAGAAGAAAGGAATGAAATTCGGAGCGATGCTGGATTCTCTATTTTGCATCACGTCAAAGAAAAGGCTTACGAGGTTACAGAATTTGTAAATGGGCACTATATATACAATTTGAAAAACCCTTGGAGATCGGCTATAAAGGGAGACAAGCCGAAGGCTGTTGAATGCCATACATCGGCACCCGCGGAAGGCGCTATATGAACCGATGAAGTGACTCCCACAAAGCTGAGACATCCAAATGATGGAACTTGATTTTCTTAAGGATCTTACAAAATGCGAGCTCTGCGAGCACCGGTGCAAGGTAAACAGGCTAGCGGGAGAAACGGGCGTTTGCAGGGTGACAAGGCCAGCTGTTGCTTCTGCCACTCTGCACCCGGCGCCACCGGAGAGTTACACCGTGTTCATGGCCGGTTGCAACTTCAAGTGCTTGAATTGCCAAAACTGGACGATCTCGCAGTACCCGGATAACGGGTCCGGACAGAGAGGGTTTGAGGATCCGAGAGAACTGGCCGAGGAGTGCGTAGATCAGCTGAACTCCCTCGCGGCTAACCTGATGGGGGCCGACAGGATATTCTTTTCGGGAGGGGAGCCAACTAT
>CAYFXP010000389.1:0-12688 GCA_964346935.1 uncultured Syntrophobacterales bacterium | reverse complement strand
ACAAGAGGCTGCTCGGTAATATATCCGTTGGATATCATGACGCTCCCGATCCCTTCTTGTTTGGCCAACTTTGCCGTATCGTACATGTACGTGTAGAAGACAACGGGTTCCGAATACGTATAGGCTATCGTCGGAGCCTTGTATTCCCTGGCCAGCCGAACAATCTCCTCAGGGGGCAAGTTGAAGTTCTTCACCTGCTCGGGCCGAAACTGAGAGATCTGCCAGTTTTGGCAAAACTTGCATTCGATATTGCACCCGGCCGTGGCGATGGAAAGCGCCGGTGTTCCCGGTAGATAATGGAACAGGGGTTTCTTTTCGATAGGATCCACGTGCACAGAGCATGGCCTTGAATAGACCAAGGTATAATATTTCCCATCCCTATTCTCCTTGTTCCCGCAGTACCCCCTTTCTAAATCTGCAACCTTGCACTTTCTCGGACAGATCTGGCACTCAATTCTGAGATTCTCCAGTTTCTTGTAGTACATGGACTCCTTCAACGGAAGTTCGTCAGCACGGGCCTCTGATCCACCCATATATCCCAAAATTCCGTTATGTCCCAAGCCTTCGGAAGCTAGGGTTGTGGAACAAATGGACCCAGCGACCACTTTTAAGAATTCCCTTCTCGAAAAGGAGAAGGTCATCGCCCTATCCTCCCAACACTAAAGTTCCAATAAGTCAATCTTGGACAAATCATCCTCGCCCAAACCCTTCTTTGCCGCGGTGGTGATATATTTTGGAGGCCTCCCCGCTTCCCTCAGGGAGGGAAACCCCATTTCCTTTCGTTTTTTTTCAATGATTTTTGCTCCAATGCTATCTGCCGCAACCGGATCCAAACTCATGACCAGCCCGGAAAAATTCCATCGCCACCGGGGTTTATAACCCGGTCCCCCGTTGTACTGTGATTCAACGGCATCGCATACAATCAGCCTCAATTTTTGCTCTATCAAGGGGTGGGTATTCAGGTCAGCGATGTAGGGGTCGCAATTATTGTCATGGTACTTATTCGGGTTGTGGATGGCACCATAGAAATTCTTCAAGCTCAGCGTTACCCCGGCTAAATCGTGGTCTTTCAATACGGGAACATTGATCAAAGCGGTACAGTAGGTTGACAGGACCCGGCTGAAACAGCTCCCAATAGATCCTCTTATCTGGGGCTCTTCATCGTATCCAACCACATCCGTCCCCAGGCATTTCACTCCTCTTGCCCTCACGTTAATGGTGAAACCTGCCCTTGTCAGGTCCCTGTTGGTCCGGTCCCATATGATGATTCGTTCCTCGGGCACCTCCGCCAATCTTAAGCCCTGGACAATTGCATTAACTAGATGTGGATGCGTCGACATCCTCTTCCCCGACAGACAGTTGACCTTAATCCCCACGACATCGCTTGGAGAGAAAAGACCTCTCCAGGCCTGGGAAGGGGACCTCTTACCCGTCAATACCATCAATCCCTTATGAATCAGCTGAACGGCCACCTCCTCGCTAACCCCTCCGCTCAGCGTACGGATATTCTTATCGCGCATTAGGGTAACCCGAGATCCCATAGCAAAATTCTTTACCATTTTTCTCGGAAATCGTAATATAGTATAAACGATTTTCCCGTAATGACAAGTTATCGTTATCCTTTCGCTATCAGGATCCTTCAGGTGATTGGTAATTTGGTTCACTATCAGAGATGGACGAAGTGGAGAATCAGCCTATGAAAGCCGGGCGGAACCATAGTTAAGGAAGTCCATGAAAAAGCTTTCCTTGATCAGTGCCCTTATAGGGATGGGTGCCTTCGCCATAATAGCCCAGGTCCTTTTCATTCGAGAGTTTCTCGTTGTATTCTACGGAAATGAACTCTGCCTGGGAATGATTTTCGCCAGTTGGCTGGCTGGGATCACATTCGGGGCGTGGGGCGGAAGCAAAGCACGCCTCAACTTCCTGAATTCCCTATCTATTTTGGTCATCTTGCTCATTCTCATGTCCACCATTCTCCCTCCCTTGATCTACCTTACCAGGATCACAAGGGAGATTTTCGCCATTCTCCCGGGCGAATTCATCCCCTTTCCCTTCATGTTCGGTGCTTCCATGATTTTTATCTCACCGTTCAGCTTTTTGATCGGTTTCATATTCCCCTTTGCGTGCAAAGCATATGTTGAACTGGGAGGCGAATCAGCGGTCGGGATTGGCTGGGTCTATATCCTGGAGGCCGTGGGCAGCATCATCGGTGGATTGGTTATGACCTTCTATTTGATTCTTTTCTTAAACCCTTTCCAAATCATGGGAATACTATCCCTTCTCATCCTGGCAAATGCTCTGACTTTGTCCCTCACATTAAAGTCAAAACCCGCGGCGAGGATCCTGGGAGGGCTGTGTCTCGCCTTGATCATTACTTACGGTTACCTGTTCCTCTCCCATTCTCTAACAAAAATCAATGAATTTACCGTGCTTAAGAGGTGGCATACATTCAGCAAAGGGATAGAACTGATCGATTCAAGGGATTCCAGGTATCAGAATATCATCGTAGCCCTGGAAGCCGATCAATACAATATATATGGAAATGGACAGTACTTCTCCTCCTTTCCTGATGAATATTACTCAGCCACCTTCGCCCACCTCATCCTAACTCAACACCCCAATCCTCAGCATGTATTGCTCATCGGTGGTGGAGCAGAGGGTATTCTCAAGGAGATGCTGAGGCACCCCATCCAAAGCCTCGATTTTGTGGAACTCGACCCAAAGCTCATCAAAACAACCTACAAGTACCTTCCCCCCGAGGATAAGGAGGCGTTGAGCGATGAACGAGTCCACGTCCACTATTCCGATGGGAGACGCTACCTTAAGGAGAATACGAGGGAATATGATATGATCATCCTGAATATCCCCGATCCCTCAACAGCAATGCTAAATCGATTCTACACCGTGGATTTTTTCCAGGAGGCCCGGAAGAGGTTGAAAAGAGACGGCATCCTGGTGACAAGCGTGAGCGCGGGGGTAAACTACATAGGACGGGAGGTCGGAGATTATACGGGATCCGTCTATCAAACGCTCCTCGCGGTTTTCCCCTATGTCCTGGTAACGCCGGGCGATGTCAACTATTTCTTCGCTGCATCCACTCCAGGCATCACGACTTCCGATACCCGAATCCTCGCCTCGAGATATATACAACGAGGCGTTCGTACCCCCTTTTTCAGCCAGTACCATTTTCAAATGTTGCTGCCGCCCGATCGAGTGAGGTTTATCAGGAATGCCCTCAACAGGATGGAAGTCATGCCGTTGAATACGGACTTGAAGCCCATCACCTATTTCTATAACCTCGTCCTATGGGCCATATTTTCGGGCGGCAGGGAGAAGTCTTCACTCGGCCTTCTGCAAAGTGTGGCCCGGACACAGACGTGGTGGTTTCTCCTTCCACTGGTAATCTTTTTCTTCATCAGGGCCACGTATGTCCATCTCAACAGGGAGAAGATGGAGGGACATCTGACCTTCAACTGCCTGTTCGCCATTACAACTACCGGATTTGCCGGTTTGGCCCTCGAAATCGTCATAATCTTCTCCTTCCAGAATATCTACGGGTACGTGTATCAAAAGATTGGATTGATCGTAGCCCTCTTCATGGTCGGATTGGCATTCGGCGGCTATGGAATGAAACTTATGATACAGAGGGGGTATAAAAGGTGGACGGAGATTTTGATGGCCAATGAATTGATGATCTTCGTTTATGCCGTTGCTCTCCCCTCTGTTTTCAAGGTCCTTGCGAAAACGGGCTCCCTTGGTCCCCTTTCCCTTGGATCGGAGTATCTGTTCATGGCTTTGGTGGCCCTAATCGGGTTCTTAACGGGGTTCGAATTTCCCCTGGTGAGCAAGATAATCTCGGAACTGGGAGTGGAAACCGGTAGGGTTGCTGGAATCATCGACGGCTTCGATCACTTTGGAGCCTGCATCGGAGGCCTTCTCACGGGTTCGTTCCTCGTCCCCCTGTTCGGGATAGGGGGGTCTTGTGTCCTTATCGGGTCTTTGAACCTCTTGAGCTTCATCTTCCTCCTCTTCTCATCGGTCTACAAGAGGGGCTGAGGGATTTGGACCTTCTTGACCTCTTCGTTTTCCGCACCGAAGCATGGATTTTCAGGTAAGGTCCCATAACCACTACTTTTCCACAACCTTAGCTTCCACGGTCATTTTTTTTCCTTCTCGCAAGAAGGTGACGGGGATCCTGTCGCCCGGGGCGAGTGAGCCGAGGATCTCGGACAGGTCCTTCAAGCCATGGACCTCATTCGAACCTATCCTGATGATCACATCTCCCTCCTTGAGGCCGCTGGACTCCGCCGGGGAGCCCGGCACAACCCCCGAAAGCCGGTATCCATCTCCGCTAAAAGAGAAGTCGGGAACGGTGCCGAGGCTGACTCTTCGCTCCCTCTTGGCGGATATCCCAGCGTTTTTACCGAGCTCTATGGTTCTCCTCATGAGCCTTTCGCGATCGGCAAGGTGCTCAATGACCTCCTTGGCCACAGAAGCCACCTTCAAGAGCCCTTCGGGATCTATCCTGTCCGCGGTGTCGCTGGGGCGGTGGTAGTCCAGGTGTGGTCCGGAGAAAAGCTGCACTGCCGGAACTCCCGCCTCATGAAAGCTCTTCTGATCGCTCGAATCCAGCTCCTGGGGCACCGCCTCCACGTCGACCCCGGTAACCGAGCCTGCTCCTCTCAGGATATATATCCACTCCCTAGCCGAACCCGCTCCGAGAACCAGCAGTTTCTCTTTCCGTAGGCGTCCTACTGTATCTATATTGAGCATCCCGATGCACTGCTCTGAGGGATACCGTTTTTGGTTGGCCACATAATACTTCGACCCCCTTCTACCTGCTTCCTCTCCGGTAAAAGCGACAAAGACCACGCTCCGGTCGGGGTTCAGGCTTTTTCCAAGCACCCGCGCGAGGTCTAAGAGCACCGCTACACCGCTTGCATTGTCGTCAGCCCCGTGATGAATTTTTCCCCCCTCCCCTTCTCTCATATCCGGCCAGCCAAGCCCCAAATGGTCGTAATGGGCCCCCACAACGACGCTCTGCACCTCACAGTCAGCCCTCTTCCCGTGGATAATCCCTATCACATTTCTCATCGTCACTTGGCGCTCGGGATCCCCGCCCCGGCCTTCCCACGTCTGGAAGAAGCTCCCTTCTCCATCCCCGGCCGGCTTGAGGCCGGCCTCTTGAAATTTCCCGGCGATATACTCCGCGGCCCGGTCAAGTCCCTCAGTACCCAATTCCCGTCCCCTGAGCTCGTCGCTTGAGAGAAACCGTATCGTATCCATCATTCGCTTCTTCGAGAAAACCGGCGGGAGGGTTGTCAGAGGTTCCCGGGGAGCAAGCTTTCCCATCGCGACCTTCGGAATCGTGCCGTCCGTGCGGTGAAGGAAAACCGTCATGGGCGAATGGATGACCGGCCACCGCCCTTTCGCTACATTGACGGGCTCCTCTCCTTCAAATCCAAGATAACTATACTTGTGGTAGTGGGGAAGTTTTCGCCCGAGACCAGGCAGAGCTTTGGGCAGGTCAGATGCAACCAACGTCAGCGACAGATCTTTATTTTTCGGGTGTCTGGCGGTAAGCGCCACCGAGCCATTTTCCCGCTGGATTTCAGTCCCTCCGATGCGAACGTCCTTCTCGCTTATGGTCACATCATAGGCGGACAGGGCGGAAGCCATCTCACCGCGGAAGAGGTTTTCCCACCCGAAAATGGTAACTGCACGATCCGAAGGAAGTTCCCCAACCTCCCTATCGAGCATTACCGCCACCTCATCGGGTCCGGAGTAGCTCAGGGATTGGGAAAGCTCGCGGTACGCTTGAAGAAGACGATCGTCAGTAGAGGACGGCAGGAGTATCAGCATCTTTTTCGCCCCGAAGGCCCCCGTCAAAGCCGGGGGAATTTCCTCCCGGTCAAGCCTGCGGAACAGGTCAAATTCAGGATCTACATCCAGCCTTAACGGTCTGGCAGGTAGGCGGACTCTCAGTTCAAGGCGCTTTTTTTTCACAACCACTACGGTCTGGTAGGCCCGGTTTCGGCCTTCCATGGTCACTGCAATCGGAATTCCGAGGGAGTATGCAACCCCTGGCTGAACCTGCTCAAGAAGGGCGGTGAGAACATAACCGCCCCCGTCTACCTCGAACTTTGCCCCGCTCACCCTTATTTCAGGGGCGCCCGGCCGTGTTACCCATTGGTTGAATTCCCCTCTCAAGTTCTCACCGGAAGCGCCTTCAAAGCTGTCACGGAGATCGTCAAAAGAGGCAAACCGGAATTTATGCTTCCGGTAGAAATCCCGAAGGCCCTGTACAAAGGCCTCATCCCCCAACTGCATGCGAAGCATGTGGAAGAACATGAGGGACTTTCCGTACCCCACTGCCTCCGAGGGGGAGCTGTGACGGGAACGGAATCGGATAAGGGGGAAATCCCGTCCGCTTAACACGTAGTCGGCGTACTTCTGGAGGGTCTCCTGGCGGTATTCCACTGCACTCCCCCTCTGCTCCTTCATGAGGTGGTCGGAGAGGTAGGCAGTAAGTCCTTCCGCCCAGTTGCCCCTTGTGTAATCCGGGAAGACCGCGTTTCCCCACCAGGTATGGAGGATTTCGTGAGGATAGGAGGTATGCAGGATGAAGGGAAACCGGATGACCTTCGGTCCCAGAAGGGTAAAGGATGGCAGTCCAAAACCCGTTTCCCAGAAGTTTTCGACAAGGGCAAACTTCCCATATGGATAAGGACCGATGAGTTTCTCATACATGAGAATGTATCGTGCTGTGGCTTCGAGATACCTGTTCGCCAGGTCTTCGTCCGGCGTTCTGAGAAAGGCCATGGCTTTAACCCGGCCAGCCTGTGTATATTCGGTAAACTTTCCAGCGACGACGAAGATCTCTTCCTGAGGCTGGGGCGACTCCCACCGCACAGAGGTCCCATCCCCCATGCGAACATGGATCGTGCGCTCTCCCTGGCTTACAGCGTCCCACCCAGAGGGTAGCTCCATATGGAGGTCGAAGGTTATCAACTCCTCACCAAAAATCGGATACCAGAAGGAATTCCCAGAAAGATACACCCCATCTCCGGAAATCATACCGGGCGTCTGCCTAAAGCCCCGCGCGTGTTCTCGGCCATTTGGTTCAAGGGGGTGGTAGATTTTTCCACCGTATTCAAGTATGAACGTGCTCTGGCCGCGCGGGAGCGATACCCTGAAAGATTCCAGGGATATGGATCCCGGCTCTCCGGAGTTCTGCTCTATACACGCCCCCGGAGTAGGTGATGAGGGCTTCAATCCCCCGTGCAACCGAAATTGTACTTCCGGGAGGAGATCCATTGGGACCGTGACCGTGTCCCTGGCTGTAAGACGAGACTCTTCCGGATGAAGGACAACTTTGAGTTCATGGTGGACGCGTTCCCCTGCTATCAAGGAAGCGGGCATCAGAGCCAGAGTGATGAAGACGATAACCGAGGAAAATGAGCGTTTCATATGCTCCTTTGCAGCTCAGATAGACTACTCAGCCCAGTTAGCGATGAAAATATCCGTGGCCCGGGGGTTTTGCGCGTTTCTATTGGAGGCGAAGACCAGTTTTCTCCCATTATGGGAGAACATGGGAAAGCTATCGAAGACATTGTTGAAGGTGATTCTCTCCAGGGCCGTGCCATCGGTGTTGATGAGGTAGAGCTCGAAGTTGTGGCCAAACTTCTCAATGTCTTCACGCCAGTCGGCCATGTTACTTGAAAAGACGATCCTTTTCCCGTCTGGGTGCCACGAGGGCGCCCAGTTCGTGGCGCCATTTCGGGTAAGCCTCACCTTGTTCGAACCGTCTACGTCCATGACCCCGATGTCAAGGGGAAAAGGAAGGATGTAATTTTTCTCCATGCACTCGCGCCACAGGGTCAATTCCCCCTCGGTCTCCGGGTACCATGCTCGCCAGACGATCCTTGTGCCGTCCGGTGAGAACCACGGCCCGCCGTCGTAGCCTACCCTGTCAGTCAATCTACACACATGAGAACCGTTGGCGTTCATGATATAGATGTCGAAATCCCCATCCCTCTGGGAGCCGAACACGATCCTTTTTTCATCTGGGGAAATGATGGGCTCCGCATCGTACTTCGGGTTGTCGGTTATCCTTTTCAAGCCAGACCCGTCGACGTTAGCCACGAAGATGTCATAGGGGTAAAGGGGCCACACGTAGTGGGTGCCTTTCGGAGGCTCGGGCCTTGGTGGACAATCCCCAGGAAGGTGGGCGGTCGAGGCAAAGACTATCCTCCGGCCGTCGGGAAAGAAGAAAGCACAGGTGTGGGCTCCGCGGGCCGGACTGACCATGCGTTTTTCAGAGCCGTCGATGTTCATGATCCAGATCTTGTCGCATTCATACCCGCCGCGGTTCGACTGGTAGATGAGTTTACGGTCATCCCAGCTGAAATAGGCCTCGCCATTATCCCCTTCGAAGGTGATCTGTGTTACGTTCTTCATCCGACGCTCCACAAATGGGCCCTCATTAGGCCTCAATGCCGTTCTCTTGCTGACAACGCATCCTGAAAGCAGCAGAACTATCAATACCATAAAACCATTCTTTCCCATCGCGACCCGTCCTCTTGTTTCCCGTCAAAGGGTCTTCAATTTCCCCATTGAGCCTGTCCCATGAATTTACATATATGAAATCGCTCCGGGGATCAAGGTGAATCATAGACCCTCGGCGATTGGGATGCTCTCGAGGTGTCCCGGCATTTATTGACCATTGCCCTCAATTGGGATCCATGATTATTTCTATCAAAATACTCGTCACCATTTCCACAATTCCTTGACTGGATACAAGGCTTGGCCTATACTGGACCCAAAATTAAGCTCGTTTTAGCATAGGCTAAAACGAACGGCCTTCAACCTGCAAGAGAATTCAGGGCCGTTTTTGAAATGGGGCAAAGGGCAGGAGGTCAAATTTAAATAGCAGGAATCCTTGTCTATATGGTTTAGATGCCCGCATATTTGAGACCAAAAGATGTCTTCTGTGATGAACGGCGATTCAAGAGATACTAGGCCGCAACTGGATTGGTGCTTGGTAAAGGAATTGATGGATGGATTCGTCCATGAAGTGAAGAATCCGCTAGCGAGCATAAGGGTCGCCCTCAAGGCCTTGGGGAAGCAGATGGCCACAGAGGACCCAAACAGAAAGGTTATAGAGCAGATCCACGAGAGGGTGGGAAGCATCAATAAGGCGTTGTCGGACTTGATGGAATTTAGCAGGATTTCAGCACCGAAACTCTCCATGATCGATGTAAATATGGCCTTGGAACAGTCATTGGAAAGAGTCCAATCCAAGTGCCAGCGGCGTGAGATTACTATTGAAAAGCACCTTTCGGGCCGTCTCCCCCAGGTGAATATCGATCCAAAACAGACTGAACAGGCTTTTCTCTGCATCCTCTCGGATATGCTGGAGGCCACCCCCGATGGTGGAAAGTTGGTCGTGCGGAGCTCCATGGATACGGGGGGCCATATCGTTGTGGAGCTTGAAGACACTGGTACTTCGATCCAGGAAAATCATCTGAATAGGCTTTTCAAGCCATTTCTCTCCACCATGGGGAGAGGGTCCGGGGTCGGGCTTTCCATAGCAAAGACAATCCTGGGCCAGAATGGAGGATCCATTCAGGCCGAAAAGAGGGACGAAGGGGGATTGACCTTCAGGATTGTTTTTCCGGTTCCAGCGATTGAAGCGGGAGACCGTTGAAAGGCACTTTTCTCGCAAGGAATGCGATGAAAATATTAAGCCACCCACAACGGTAATGTTTGTCAAATGCCGAGAGAAGTCGTTCTCATAGTGGAAGATGACACCATGTTAAATTGGTCGCTTCAAGAGGATCTTGCGCGACAGGGTTACAATGTTATCTCCGCTCAAACGGGGGAAGAGGCCCTAGAGAAGATCGGCGAGGAAGTCCCAGACCTGATCCTCCTGGATATCATGCTTCCGGGGATTGACGGGATTGAGGTCTTAAGGAGAATGGGCGATCTGACAAAGGAGGTGGTGGTCATCGTACTGACGGCCTCGGAAGTGGTGCAGACGGCCGTGGATGCCATGAAGCTCGGAGCCTATGACTACATTTCGAAGCCCTTCGCTATGGATGGTGTGGGTATTACCGTTAAAAATGCCCTGGAGAGCACACGGCTGAGAAGAGAAGTTGCCCTGATTCGCATGCAGCAGCGGGAGCGGTATGGCTTCGGCAACATTATCGGTACCAGCCCAGCCATGCGGGAGGTTTACGAGCGAATCTCGAAGATTATAGAGATGGATGTGAAGACCGTCTTGATCCTGGGGGAGACCGGAACCGGGAAGGATCTCGTGGCCAAAACCGTTCACTATCAAGGCCAGCGTCGGGCACACCCGTTTGTCGAGGTCAACTGCGCAAACATCTCGGAGAACCTCCTTGAGAGTGAGCTTTTTGGACATGAAAAGGGGGCATTTACCGATGCCAAAGACCTGAAAAGGGGTCTCTTCGAGCAGGGCCAAATGGGCACGATATTGCTGGACGAGATCGGGCATATGAAGCCCGATCTCCAACGGAAATTATTGAGGGTCATCGAGGATCGACGGTTTCGCCGCGTCGGTGGGATCAAGGATTTGGATGTTGACGCTCTCCTAATTGCGGCCACAAATAGGGACCTCTGGAGAGCTGTTGAGAGCGGCGATTTTCGCGAGGATCTCTACTATCGCATTAAACTCGTTCCGATTTACATGCCGCCTCTCAGGGAGAGAAAGCAGGACATCTCCCTTCTGATAAGATACTTCATCCAGGAAGCCAATCGTGAGTTCAAGAGGAATGTGCGGGGAATATCCGAGGAGGCGCAGGATCTGTTGATGGCCTACGACTGGCCTGGAAACGTCCGGGAACTCAAGAACGTTATCGAAAGGGCCGTCATTTTGGGGGATGGAGAGGAAATCCTCGTAAAACATCTGCCCAGGGAGATCGCAAGGGAAGCCCACAACGCGGAGGTAGGATTCAAACTCCCCCCGAAGGGAGTATCCCTGGCCGGGCTGGAGAGGGATTTCATTGAACAAGCCCTGGAGAGGACAGGTGGGAACCAAGTCCGGGCCGCTAAGCTGCTTGACATATCGAGACATGCCCTGCGCCATCGGATGAAGAAGTATGGTCTCCTGTGACCCCGAATCGGATACTAGGGGGGAAGGACGTGGGCCAGCGCCATAATACGCACCCCTGTGCGCGATTTTTAACACCTCCCTTCCTATTTGCCTTTAACACGCCACCTCCTCATTTTCATCCATGGATCCAACCTAAATAAAAAATCCCTATTTTCAATAACTTATATTCAATCCCCCAAAATCTCTGGTTTCTTCCATAAGACCCATCGTATACCAAATCGTGGCACTAAACTTGCCACGCACATTAGTTAGTAAAATTCGAGAAATTTTGCGTTTCGCCCGGCTAAAGATTGGAGACGCATTAAAAGTTCCGGGCTTGTCTAAATTTTACGAAAAGTGCAAGGATCCTTTTGCTCTTTTTACAAAATGGAAAGACTAGCTCTTCTATGCCGCAGATACCCAAACTCCACGAAAAACTTAGGATTGGAGAAAAACCGCTGGGTTTAGCTTGACACAGGATCAAATGATGAGAGCCGGGGTCCTTTTGTTCCTTTTGATGCTATTGATGGATACCGCTGCGCCGGGTTACGGGATGGGACTGTTTGGCCGAGCAACAACTGAATTTGCCTGGTGGCAGGATCTAATCGATCGGGACACCAAATTTGCAGGCTACCAATACTTGAGGGTCGGGGTGCAGGATGTGATTAAAGGACGCGACATTTCGGTCTTTGGGTATGGGCGCTATGGGTTTAACGAGGTAGCCGATCCAGACGCCAATGGGCGGCTCTATTATCTCTATGTGGACTGGAGAAATGTGTGGAAGGATTGGGTGGATCTGAGGTTGGGCCGTCAGTGGACCAACCTCGTGGCGAACTCGAGGATTATCGACGGAGGGCAGGTGGATTTCAAGATGGGTCCGGTTGGAGTCGTTTTTCTGGGGGGCCGGGATGTAATCTTCGATGAGTTCGGGGAGGATACTAAAGGGGGTGATACGGCATGGGGAGGAGAGGTGTATCTTCGGAATGTGAAGGATCTCAATCTATCGGTCAGCTATGCTGAGAAATATGACGAGGGGGACCTGGCCCGGCGTATCGCGGCCTATGATTTTGGGTACACCTTCAAAGGGGTGTCCAGATTGTACTCGGAGATGCGCTATGATGTCATTGGCGAGCGGATTAGTGAAGCGCTGGCAGGATTCAAGGTCTTTCCCACTGACCGATGGACTATTAGGGGCGAGTACTTTTTCGCCTACCCCACGTTCGATGCCACAAGCATCTATGCCGTCTTTGCTGCCAGTGAGTTTCACGCCGGGAGCCTTTTTATGGATTACTACATCTCCGAGAGCCTCTCCCTTTATGGGGGCTATACAGCGGAGTTTTTCGAGATAAATGACGCCGAAGATGATGATGCTCATCTATTTGAGGCTGGGGCGCACACGAAGATCAAGGGGTTTGGCCTGAACGGGGCCATTGTGGTGCGGGAAGGCTATCCTGGTGACATCATTGGATTTTCCCTGTCAGCAGACCGCTCTTTCCTGAACAGCAACCTCGACCTTGCAGCGGGGATCGACTACGATATCTACCAGCGGGACGAGATGACGGACGATGAAAT
>CAYFXP010000388.1:0-5452 GCA_964346935.1 uncultured Syntrophobacterales bacterium | reverse complement strand
ACTTCCACAGGCCGTAGGTCATGTAGAGAGCTCCGCGAAAACGCCCCTTGGGCCCCCTCGGCGTGTCATGGTGCCAGAGCTGTGCGGCCACATCCGGCCTCGTTCTCACGGCCACGGCCCAGGCGCTAGGTGGATTCTGAATGGCCGAGCCCTTTCCGGAGATGATCCAGCGGTTATTGGAGGCATCGTTCCACCCATAGATCTCCTTCGGCATATACTGGACGAGCTGCTGCATATAATCAAGGGCCTCAAGGGTCTCATCCGATTCAATGGTGATATTTCCATCCTTGTCCACAGGGATGGACCCGAAGGAGAGGAACAGCGGACAGAGCCAGTCATCCGCGTCGCTACACTCACTTATGGGATTGGCAAACATGTAGCCGGCCTTGGCCACCTTTTCACATTGCTTGAGAAAGGCATTATAGGTAAACTTCTTCACCTTGCTCGCCTTCCGCTTCGTGGCATCCGCCGGGAAGACATCCACAACATCCATGCCAGCGATTTCCCTCCATCGATCCATCCGGGTGACCATGGGATAGCTGTGGGAGCCCGTTGGCGCGGGGATGGTTATCCATTTCCCATCCACTTTGGAGAGATAAGTCGAGATTTCATCGAAATTGCCATACTTCCCCTCAATGTAATCGGCCACATCGTCCATGGGCTCGAGCTTGTCCTTGAAGAAACTCCCATCCCAGGTCGTAAGAACCATGATGTCGTGCCCCGTACCGGCCCGATACTCCGCCGAGGCAACGGTCAGCATTTCCGTTGCGCTGGGACCGATGAAGTCCGCCGACACATCGACTTTGTTCTTCGCCGCCCACTCCTCGATGACCTTCCTCTGTATGTCGGTTGCCCCGGGAACCCAGTGATTCCACATCGCAATAGAGAGCTTCGGCTTCTGGGCGAACGCCTTCCGTGTCAACCCGGGAGCACTCATCGCACCCGCAACTACAGCACCGCCAGCAGCCGTGCTCTTGATGAACTGCCTTCTCGTTATTTTCTTTTTCGCCATTTGCTAAATCCCTCCTTTCCAATTGTTAGATGTTTTTAAATCCTTCTTTAAATCCCCCCTTTCCTGTGGATTAGATTGGGCCGAAATCCCCCCCTTCCAATGAGTCGTTTCATCCCTAAGTGAAAATTAACCCATATTACAACCACACGTAAATCCTTGTCAAGCATTTTTTGGCCAAGTGGTTTGACCGACCCAACCGCCCTTTGCCGGTTATCCGTCATGGTGTTTCTTAAAGCTTGCGTAATAGCGTTATTTGTAGATAGAGTACTCTATTTCCTTGCCGGTGATGAACTCCAGCAGTGCAGGCGTGCCCTCCTCTGTCTTCCCGATGGCCCGTTTGATAGCGGGGATGATCTCCACCGGCTCTGTGATTCGCTCGCCATAACCGCCAAATGCCCTGGCCATGTCCGCATAGTTGCCGGAAAGGTCCGTGCTCCGATACTTCTCGGTTGCCACCTCCATAATCGGCAGCTCGCACGCCATGGAGAAGTTATTCAGCAGGATTGTGAGGATGGGGATGCGCTCGCGCACAGCCGTCTCGAAGTCCATGCCCGTCATACCGATGGCCGCATCCCCCATCACGTTAATGCACAGCTTTTGGGGATCGGCCAGCTTCGCACCCATTGCCAAACCCAGGCCGTAGCCGAGTTGTGTCGTTTTACCCCAACCGATGTAGGTGAGCGGCACAACCGTCTCCCAGAATGGGGCAAGCTGGTCGCGCGGGCTCCCCGCATCGTGGGTAATGATGGTGTTAGCTCGGTCCACCGTGTGCATCAGGTCCCAGAGAATGCGGTATGGTGAAAGGGGTGTCTCGTCGGATGTAAGCTTCGGCATCCACTGCGCCATCCATCCTGCCCTGACCTTCTTAATCTCCTCAGACACCTTCTCGGCATGCTCCCGTTTGGCCCTCCCAACAATCCCCTTGACCTCCGATATCAGGGCTTCTAAGGTAAGCTTGGCATCCCCGATAAGCGCGTGCTCCGCTGGGACGTCCTTGTTCAGATCAGCCGGGTCAACCGTAGCGTGAATGATAACCTTGCCCGAGGGCATGGGAACGGCGAAGCTGCTCCGAGCAAAACTGCAGCCGATGCCGAGGATAACATCCGAATTCTGCAAAAAATGATACACAGTTTTTGGAAGGGATTTGCCCCCAGACCCCAACGAGAGGGAGTGATTCTCAGGAAACGCGCTCTTTCCCCCCAAACTGGTGGTAACGGGAGCAACCAATAGCTCGGCCAATTCCCGCAACTGTTCCCACGCTTGCCCGTAGTGAACTCCCTGTCCGGCGTAGATGACGGGCCTTTCGGCCCCCACGAGTACCCGAGCAACCTCCCTAACCGCCTGTGGGTCCGGGGCCGTCTGGGCCGAAATACTGGGCCTATAGTGGAGCGGTTCGGGGACCTCCTCGTCGAAGACATCCCTCGGTATCTCAAGCAGGGCCGGACGGGGGCGTCCATTCCTCACCTGCGTGAATGCCCTGCGCATGGCGTCCGGAAGGACAGAGGCCAGAATTACCTGTTCTGCCCACTTGGTGACGTTCCGATAGTTGACAAAGGAGTTAAAGTTCGGCGGAATGTTGGTGAGGTGGCGCGGATAACCTCCGGCCAAAACCACGATGGGAACCGATTCTCCATAGGCCTGGGCGACGCCGCCAAACGCGTTCTCAGATCCCGGGCCCCACTGCATGGTAAATGCGCCGATGCGCTGGCCAGAAGAAACACGGCTGAAACCGTCGGCCATATGCAATCCCGTACGCTCCTGTCGGACGATTATCGTCCGGATATCCGCCTTCGCCGCAGCCTCAAGAAGTGGATTGACGGGAAATCCAATCAGGAACTCGACCCCTTCCCGTTTCAGGATCTCAGCAATAGCGGCGCTACCCTTCATTTAGCGTCCTCCTCTTTTTCCCTTTTTTCCGTGCTCTGTTGCCGAAGTTGTCAAAGGTGATGACAAGCCCTAACGAGCATCCTCTTTGAGAGAACGCAACCCGTCAGAGGCGGCTCTGTAAAGTAAACCCGAATCCGTGTTATAGGCGATGAAGGTCATTCCCTGTCCCCTCCAGTAGAGCAGTTGCTCCAGATTCCCCATATGCGTTCCCGAATGCTTGCCACAGTGCCGAGCGGCATCCACCACCTTCTGAATCGCCTCCACGACCTTTGGGTGGTCCGTCTGCCCCGGATATCCCAGGTCATAGGACAGGTCGTTAGGACCCATCACGGCAAGGTCGATCCCATCTACGGATAGGATCTCATCGACGCTCCCGATCCCCTCCTCGTTTTCGATCTGGGCGATGACAAGGGTCTTCTCATTCGCCTGCTCAGTAAAATCCGATGCCTTCACTACTACATAATCCGCCTGTCCTGTCGGGAGTCCAACGCCCCGTTTCCCCATGGGCGGAAATTTGGCGTAACCGACGGCCCGTTGGGCCTGCTCCGGCGTCGAGAGCATCGGAACCATGATTCCCTCGGCTCCGGCATCGAGAACGCGGGAAATAAAGTATCGCTCGGCACATGGGACTCGGATGATCGGGGCGCAACCCACGGATTTCGCACCTCTGATGAGATCCGACACCGTCTCCAGGGAGTACGGGCCATGTTCCATATCGATAAACACGAAGTCAAAGCCCACTTCACCCACCAATGTGGTTACACCTGGATCCCTCCCGTGGCGTACCATCATCCCGTAAACCACTTCGCCCTTTAAAACCCTTTCGCGAATCTCAGTCCACATGGGGCACTTTTTCCTTTCTTCGATCAATATTTGAGGGCTCCGGATGTCAGTCCCCTGACGATGTATTTCTGTGCCAACAAAAAGAAGAGCAAACTCGGTATGACCGCGTATATTCCCGCTGCGGACATGCGGTTCCAATAGGTGTACTCATCGCCCACGAAGTAGTAGAGGCCCACGGTGATGGGTTTGAGCTCGTCGTAGTGGATGAAGAGGAAGGGGGCAAAGAATTCATTCCATGCCCACATGAAGGCGACAACGGCGATTGCGTACACCCCCGTGGCGGCCACCGGGATAACGATTCGAAAGATTGCACTCGTCCTGGTGCAACCATCCACGATTGCCGAGTCTATCAATGCACGGGGAAATTGATCGAAAAACCCCTTCAATAGCCATACAACGAGGGGATAGCTTAGATAGATCAAATACAAAATGACGGCCAGACGGGTGTTGAGCAAGCCAAGGGTCCTCAACACCAGGTAATAGGGGAGCAGCAAGGCCAGCGGGGGTATGGTGCGGGTGAAGAGAAACAGCCCCAGAACCAGGTTACTGCCCTTATACTGATACTGGCTGAGGGCATAACCGGTAAAGGTCCCGGCAACCACGATGATGAAGGTGGCGATGAGACACATGACCAGGGAATTCTTCAGGTAGATTGGGATAGGTGCCCTATACCAGGCCTCATACATCGTCTCCAATGTGAAGTTTTCCGGAAAATAGGTGGGCGGGAACCGGAACGTTTCCGAGTGGGTCTTGAAGGCCGAAAGCCCCATCCAGATGAACGGCGATATCATGAAGAGGGTAATCATGCTTAAGACCACGTACGGGGTAATGCGATGATCCACGATTTTCACCAAAATCCTTCTCATCTTCGATTTTTCACCTCTTCTTGAGAGTATAGTAGATGAAGAAAGCGCCGATCCCAAAGGTGAGGATAATCAAGATCACGCTGATACTGGCTGCCACACCGAAATTCAGGTACTCGTACATAAAGTCAAAGAGGTAGGTCCCGAGAACGTAGGTGCTCTTTCCATAACCTCCTCCCGGCGTCATGGAGTAGATGACGTCAATGCTCCTGAAGGAGAACATGAGCGTTATCAGCGTCCCTATGAGTATGGGACGGCTGGCGAGGGGTAGCGTGACATACCGAAATGTATGAAACGAATCGGCTCCATCCACCTTGGCTGCCTCATATAAGTTCGGCTGGATGGATTGAAACCCTGCTAAGGTAATGATCGCCAGAAAGGGAATTCGCCTCCAGGCGTCAGCGATAATTATTCCCACCATGGCCATGCGGGCATCCTTATAGATGTTTAATGGTTCGCTTATGAGTCTCAGTTTCATGAGGAAATCACTAATGGGTCCGAAGGATGGGTGGAACATCCAGGCCCAGAGGAAACCCGAGAGGATGAGAGGTACCGCCCATGGCATAACGACCAGGGATCTGAAAAAGGCCGAGGCCTTAGCGATCCGGTTGAGGCAAAGGGCTAAAATAATACTGGTAAGAAGGGTCAACCCCGTGGAGCCGAAGGAGAATGCGAAAGTACGCAGCAAGATCATGGGAAGCATTGGTTCCTTCAAGGCTTCTCGGTAATTGGCAAGTCCAACGGGGATGACCGGAGAGATGTTGTCGTATCGAAGGAAGCTTAGGTAGAAGACGTAACAAAAGGGAATGAGAACCCAGAGAAGCAAGATCACCAGTCCCGGAACAGA
>CAYFXP010000387.1:0-5224 GCA_964346935.1 uncultured Syntrophobacterales bacterium | reverse complement strand
AAATTCAAGGCGCGCAAATCCTGAGGAATGAGGCGTACCTAAGAGTACGCTGCAGTGACGAAGGATGCAGCGCAACGCAGAAGTTGGACTTTTTACGAAGCCATCAATGTTGGAGGTGCGGGTATGAAGGGAAGCCGTTTCGCCTTAGTTTCTTTTTCCGTTCTGGTGGGTTTAGCCCTCACTATGGGATGTTCGAGCCTTGGCGGGAAGAAAAAGGAATCCAAGGAGGCCCCTGCTGTTGGGGAGCGGGCGAGATATTACCATTTCGAGGATATTCTCATCCCCCACGGATTGAAGCCGGAAATGGATAAGTCCTTCATCTATGAGACTCCATCGTTTAAGGCGGGGAAGTTGGTCTTCTCGGGCAGGCTTGAGGTGCAATCATTGGCCAGTTTTTTCACCACGAACATGGAGAGGGATGGGTGGAAGCTCGTTAACAAATTTGGGTTCAAGGACATGGTACTCCATTTCTCCAAATTGAAAAAAGATTGCACAATTAACGTATACGACAGACCCATTCATACCATTGTTGAGATCTGGATGGGTCCTATCGGCGGGGGAGGCTAAAAGCGGCTTTACCCCATGGCCCACCAAGACGTCTTTCCGGAACCTCAACCTATTTACCTTTTCGCCGGTATGAAAAAGATTCATAGTACTAGCAAATTTGTCTTACCAAAAAAATTTCTGATTTCAATTAGTTACACATAATTGCGGCAAAAATTGTCTTGACACGATTTTTCCGGTAATTATATGCACTTTACCATTATTGACAGGAATTAAAATTTTTCAATGAAGACGAATAGTTGTGGAAATTTCGTAGGTTTGGCATGCTTTTTGACTATTGGGAGGGTGAGGTATCTGGGTACCTCCTTTCCAATCAACTTCCTATCATCCTTTCGGGTTCATGAAAATGAACCCGCCTTTTTTTAATCCTCCTCGTTTCTCTTCATATCTTCTTGAAATCTTTCCAAAAATGCATAGAATGGGAATGATGAGGCTTTTGAAAAGCTCGCTCATCGCCGCTCAGGAATATTTTTTCGACCATTCTAAAGTTCGCTTCACTGCAAATCTAAAACTCGCCCTTTGGGCTCAGACATTAGATTTGCGACCGTTTCGCTTCGCTAAGAATGGTTAACGAAAAAATCTTAATTCGCGCTCAAAGCTGGCTCTTCTTTTTCTCTGATCTCAAAAGTGGAACATCAACGAGGGGAAGGCGTTGGATTTCATCGCGAAGGTCAGGACGACGGTGGAGAGACACCGGATGATCCGGAAAGGGGATACGGTAATCGTCGGCGTCTCGGGAGGGGTCGATTCGGTAGCTCTCCTCCACGTGTTGATGGCCCTGCGGGATGAGTACGATCTGTCCATTGTTGTCGCGCACCTGGATCATGGAATCCGGGGCGAGGAGTCGCGGCGGGAGGCGGAGTTTGTCCGAGATCTGGCCCAAAGGCTGGGCCTTCCCTTCGAAACGGCGGTAGCCGACGTTTCGGCCATGGCGGGAAGGGAGCGGATCTCCCTTCAAGAGGCAGCGAGAAAGGCGAGGTATGATTTCTACGAGGAGGTGAGGAAGAGATATGACGGGCAAAAGGTAGCCATTGGTCAGACGGCTGATGATCAGGCGGAGACTATTTTGATGCGGGTAATTCGTGGTGCCGGTTTGCGGGGGTTGAAGGGAATTCCACCTGCCCGCGGTGGTATCTATATTCGACCCCTCATCGAGACGTCGAGGGAGGAGGTGGAAAGGTTAAGCCGTGATGAGGGCCTTTCTTATGTTACCGATAGCTCGAATATTAAGGATATCTACCTGAGGAATAAGGTTCGCCATGATCTCATCCCCCGTTTGGAGAGGGAATATAACCCCAATATCAGGGCGGGTTTGACCAGAATGGCGTCCATCCTCTCCCGGGAGGATGACTATATAGACCGAGAGGCCGAACGAGTCGCGGCCAGGTTGATCAAGGGAGGTGGGGAAGAGGTGAACCTCGATATACCGGGACTTAAGGCGTCTCATGGGGCGATTTGTTTCCGGGTGCTCCAAAAGGCCTTGGCCACTGTGCTCGGAGGAGATCTGAGGAGAATCAAAACCGCTCATCTGGATGCGATTTTCCGGCTTCTCGGCCACCGGGCGCCCAATAAGATACTCTGCCTTCCCGATGGAGTTTATGCCGAAAAGCACTATACGGAGCTTTTCATCAGGAGGGGGAGGCGTCCTGTGGTTTTCCCCTTCGAATATGTCGTTGATGTCCCGGGGGTCACCGTACTGGAGGGATTGGGGAAGAAGCTGGTCACTCGGATAGAGAAGTCAAAAAAAGGTATCCCCGTGGATGGAGATCCCAATGTGGCCTACCTGGATGATGATAAGCTGGCCCACCCCCTGACTCTGAGAAGCTTTGAAAGGGGAGATCGCTTCGTCCCCCTGGGCATGAACGCCCCCAAGAAATTGAAGGATTTTTTTATCGATTCCAAAGTTCCCAAGGCCCTTCGGCGGCAAATCCCGCTATTGATTTCGGGTGGAGCTATCGCTTGGGTGGTGGGATACCGGGTGAGCGATAGCTTCAAGCTTACGGAAAGCTCAGAGAGGATCTTGAGCGCCGAGTATCTGGATTATCCTTAACCCTCTGCCCCGCATTCCTCCTGATCGCCCTTGAGCTTTGACAGGGCGTGGGGTAGGGCGGGAAGGATAGCCGTCAGGCATTCCCTTACGCCCTTTGGGCTACCGGGCAGGTTGACGATGAGGGTTTGTCTCCTGATCCCGCAGGCGGCCCTGGAGATCATGGCGTGAGGGGTCTTCTTTAGTCCTTCCGCTCTCATGGCTTCCGAGAAGCCCGGCACCTCCTTTTCGATCACCTCCAGGGTCGCGTCCGGAGTGACGTCCCTGGGGCTCAAACCCGTTCCCCCAGTAGTTAAGATGAGGTCTGAGCCGAGGGAGTCCGCACATCGGATGAGGGCCTGTTTGACCATGTCCTTCTCGTCCGGGATGACCTCGTAGTGGATCACTTCGGAGGGGAGTTCTTTCAGGAGGTCTCGGATGGTGCCTCCGCTGGTATCCTCCCTTTCCCCTCGGGACCCCTTGTCGCTGATGGTCAGGATGGAAACCTTGATTCTCACTCCTCCACCACCTCTATGGAATCGCCCACCGAGATCTTCCCCGGGTGGAGGACCTCTGCGAATACTCCCTCACGGGGCATAACACAATCGCCCATCTCATGGTAGATGGCGCATCGATCGTGGCACTCTTTTCCCTTCTGGGTCATCCTTAGAGTCACCTCCTGACCGACCCTGAACGTGGTTCCGATAGGGACGCTCAGGAGGTCGATGCCCTCGGTCGTGATATTCTCCGCGAAATCCCCGGAGGCTGCCTGCAATCCCTTTTCTCTCATCTTATCGATGCTTTCGTTGGCGAGAAGGCTCACCTGGCGGTGCCACTGACCAGCGTGAGCATCGCCCCTGAGGCCAAATCCCTTCAAGAGTTGACATCTCCGGACGTTTCGTTTCTTCATCCCCTTATCACGGCTGATGTTCACCGACAGCACTCTACCTTTTGCGGGCATTCTCTCTTTCCTCCCCCCACCGAAATGTGCCGCTCTTGCCGCCCTTCTTTTCAACCAGGCGGATGTCCGAGATGATCATGGCTCGGTCCACGGCCTTGCACATGTCATAGATGGTTAGCGCTGCCGTGGAGACGGCCAAAAAAGCCTCCATTTCCACCCCTGTTTGACCCCTTGTCTTGACCCTCGCCTCAATCTCGATCTTATGCTCCCCTGGAGACGGCGTGAAGTCTATTTCCACATTAGTGATGTTCAACGGGTGACACATGGGGATGAGGTCCGCGGTTCGCTTTGCGCCCATGATCCCCGCCACTCGGGCCACCCCGAGGACATCTCCCTTGGCGATTCTCTTATCCATAATCATCCGAAATGTTTTCGGATTCATGGAGATAGAAGCGCGGGCAGTTGCCTCCCTCACGGTGGCCTCCTTTCGGCTAACATCCACCATCCGGGCCTTTCCCCCCTCATCGAAATGGGTAAGGCGCTTCTTCCCCCTCATATCGATATTCCCTCTCTAGTCATTAATCATCCCCCGATGGCCGCCATATTTCGTTGACATTTCTTAAATAGGGACGTATTGATGGTGTGTCTTTGTGGCTTGTTCCGCAATGCGGTCATCAAGAGGGCCTTCAATTTCTCATCGCTGCAGTGGTTTCTCAAATGGGATTTCAGCCCGATTTCGTTATCGGAGAACAGGCACGCCCTCAATCTCCCCTCCGGGGTCAACCTCAAGCGGTTGCAATTGTTACAGAAATGACTGCTGATAGGACTGATAAACCCGAGTTCTCCTGCCGCCCCGCTGAGGCGAAATCGGGCGGCGGGGCCATCCTTCGCCTCCACATCGATGGGGGTCAACGGGCCCAGTTTGGCGATTTCCTTTCGGATCGTATCCACGGTCAATACATTATCGCGATTCCAGAAATCAACACCACCGGTGGGCATGAATTCTATGAATCGCACAGTCACGGGTTTTTCCAGGGTGAGTTTTGCGAATTGGAGGATTTCATCGTCATTGAACCCCTTAATAGCCACTACGTTGAGCTTTACGGGGAAGAGCCCGACATCGAGGGCCTTTTGGATTCCGCTCCGCACCTCGGGGAACCGGTCTCTCCGGGTTATGTAGGCGAATTTTTCCCGGCTCAGCGTATCAAGGCTGACATTAATCCGTTTTACGCCGGCCCTGATCAAATCCGGGGCAAATTCCCCCAGTAGAACTCCGTTGGTAGTCAGGCTCAGATCTCCGATTTCCCCAATTTGTGAGATCCCACGAACGAGATTCAATATTCCCTTTCTGGCAAGAGGTTCGCCCCCCGTTAGGCGGATTTTGTCGATGCCCAGCTGGCCGAAAAGCCTTGCAACCCGGAGAATTTCTTCGTATCTCAGGACCTCGGCGTGGGGAATCAACGGAACGCCTTCCTCAGGCATACAATACCTGCACCGTAAATTACACCGATCGGTTATGGAAATTCGGAGGTAATTTATCCTTCTTGAGAAATTATCGGTCAACATTATTTGAACTCGGTACCGCTCCCCGCAAAGACCTCATTCCAAATCTTCGGATTCATCGGCCTCTGGTGCCTGCTCTTCCTCGTCAATCGCGATATCCTCCTCCACCTTGATGGAAACAAGTTCGGCCCCCATTTCCCGCGCCAGTGCCTCCAATTCCGCTTTGGAAA
>CAYFXP010000386.1:0-3183 GCA_964346935.1 uncultured Syntrophobacterales bacterium | reverse complement strand
AAGTAGCTCGGGTTATGTTTTTATAGTATTTACCTCATTTTTCCCCAATTATCTCCGAAGATCCGGAAATTTCAGCCGATCTTACATTTTCTTTGAATATCTCCTATTTTCTTGCAATTTCACACAATCTGGTCGGGATGCAGTGAAGGTAGGACTAGTCAGGCCGGAATGCCATTAGGTGGAAATTAGACCGGTGTAGGACCTATTCCAAAAGCAAATAACTGAAACCTATGGTGTTATAGCTTTGCCAGGCTGGATCAAATTTCTCTGGAACTCTCTTTTGCTAGTACGCTCTGCGAGCCAACCCAGCTATCTTTATCCCCTTCTATTTAATTCAAGAAGTTTATTCAAACCTCGTCAAGGTAATATCCAAACAGCGCACATCTTTATCCGGCCTCTGGTGCTGCAATAGGATGGGACTTTGATAGTTGCCCTGAACTATCGATCGAATTCCTGTTTCCACCTCACTCGAAACTAATAGGCTGATGTGGCGTTTCAATCGGAGGACGTGAAATACGGAAGTAGATAAGGAGGACAAGGCCTTGTTAACGACAGAATGAAAAATCTGTGTATTCTTCATTAACTCATTGTAAAGATGGATGAGGTCATAAACAACATAGCTCCTGGTCTTAGCCGGAATGGAAGTGGGATTTTGAAGCAGCTTCTTCCCACGTCGGAGTACATAACGCAGTGGATTGCTCATCGCCTCGGGGAGGTCGTTGCGCATAAGCAAAGTCTCGTATTCGTTAACTGTCAAAGCAGCGTGAAGTTCGTTCTGGGCAAGGCGTATATCGATGAGGCCTCTATTAATGCCGTAGGTACTCAGCAGGTCATTCAAATGAGAGAATAGACCGCACCGAGGATCTTTGAGGTTCAAGGAGCTGACGGGATGCTCTCCCGTCACCGGAATTAAAAACCTGCCATGATATACAATCTCCCTTTTGTTATAGGCCAGAATCGTTGTCCTACGACTGCGGTGCCAGTGCCGATAAACCCCATCGAGGTCGATAAAATAGATTGGTGACTTCGGCTTGTTGCCATAGTTTACACAGTTCCTTAGCCCAGCGCCTATGAAGATCAGATGAGAGTCAGCGTTGGGTGATTCTCGATCTTTTTCACTGTCACTTAGGTCTTTTCTTAACTCAATACGATCATGATGATATCCTGCATTAGGAGGAAACAACACCTGAAAGTTCCTGATAAAATGATCAAGTCGTTTCCGGCTATAGCCCAGTTCAGCACATAGCCGCTGCTCGAGGTATCCAGCGGTAGTATGGAAGGAACAGCAAGTGATCATCCTGTAATCCTGTAGCAAATCACCATACACATTGTTTATTTTATCGGCAACGTCAATAATGTCGAACCGTGAGCTTGGGGTGAGGTCAAGATTAATTTTAACAGGTTGAATTGGCATCTTTTCTACTTAGAAAGCTTTTCTTTTAGAAATCTTATAACCTTTCCAATTGGAATGTAAGGTTGTTACAAGGATTCATTGAGCTTCTTCTAAAAACCCCACAGATTTTTATGGTTTTCTAAGTACTGCGGTTCCGTTAATCCCCTTATAACCCTCTCCCCATCACCTAACAGCAACTCGAGAATACGAACTGAGATTCAAAGACCCATGGCTTTCCGCCTCACCCTCACGGATGGTTTGTTTGTCTTTATCGGATATAAACCCTTCTTATTAAATTTCAGAAGTCCTGTCAACAAAGGCAGCCAGACGTTTGATTCTCTTGACCATATTGGGATGGGTAGTGAAGATCTCCATCATCTTGTCAGCCGTCCCTAATTTGACCTTTTGAGACCGTAAAGCCAAAAGTTCATTTTGATCTATCGTTCCTGAGAGGTCCCGATCCACCTCTTTCAGGTCTCTGACTTCATTCCAAGCTCGGGAGACATCATTCAAGAAGAAGGCCTTGACGCCCTCCACCCTTTTCAGTTCTTCTTGGGCTCTCGGACTTCTCTTGGCTTGAGCCGAGCCGTAAACAAGTTTATAAAGGGCTGATCCCAACTGGTGGGGAGGATTTCCCAGCCTCACACTCCCTTCATCAGCGTAATATTCTCTGATCCTTGACCCATACAGAACCAGGAAGTTGGTAAGGAAGTAAAGCAAAAAAGCTCCCATGCCAATGAGGGCAGCATAGCCTCCCCCTTGCCTTCTCCCACCAATCCCTCCCCACATGAGTGAGAAGGCAATCCAATAGAGAATCAGAGGAATCACCGAAAGCAGCGTGATAATCATCATATCCCGGTGCTTGAGGTGGGAAATCTCATGGCCTAACACCGCCTTTAGCTCTTCTTGGCTGAGCAGTCTCTGAATACCCTGGGTAACACAGACTCTCCCATCTCTTATCGTTCTTCCAAAGGCAAAGGCATTGGGAATTGAAAGTTGAGAAACCCCCACTTTTGGCTTAGGGATTCCTGCCTTTTGCGCTAACTGGGCTACTTGGCGATGAAGCTCTGGTTCATCTTTCTCGGAAACCCATTTGACCCTCATCATCAATGAGACCATCGAAGGTCCAATGAGGTATTGAAAGCCCATAAACACTACCGCCAAGAGAATGTAGCTGGATGCGCTCCCCACTCCCATGTAGTTGCCGAGGCCGGTGATCACTCCGTAGAGGATGCCGAACATCAACACCACCAGTAGCCACATTTTCATCTGAAGCCCCATATCAATTTACCTCCTTTTCCTGCTATTTTAAGGCTTCTTTTTCTTCCTTGACACGTCGGCCAATCCTTCTGCCTTCCATCTCACAATCGGAACAGCTCGCTTGGAAATTCACTCATCTCCCTAGGTAGGCGTTTCACCGATCACATTATCCCTTCAACCTGTGCGGATAATCTCCTCTTCGGGTGCCTCAGTCGATTGAAGCTCTTCTTCTCCAACTGCCGAACTCTCTCCCTGCTGATGCCGAACTTCCTGCCGATTTCTTCCAGGGTGTGCTCACGCTTCCCGCTGATTCCGAAGCGCAAGCGCAAAATCTCAGCCTCTCTCGCGGGCAAATCGGAAAGAACCCTCTCTGCCATCTGACGGATTTCCTTTCTTTCCATCACCTCAAGCGGGGACGGTGACTCCTCATCCTCGATGAAAAATGCCAGGTTTGTTCCTTCTCCGACGGGAGTCTCCAACGATATCGTTTCGGGAAGGTTAAAGAGGGCCTTGTAGACTAGCTTCAAAGG
>CAYFXP010000385.1:0-10290 GCA_964346935.1 uncultured Syntrophobacterales bacterium | reverse complement strand
CCCGCCCGATTCCCAAGCGGCTGACCGTCAAGCCAAAATCTTTGAAACACAGGCTCCGATTGAACCAGGACATAGCCAAAACAGACCAGCACGGCGACCGCAAAAACGAAATCCAAAATCTGGAATAGAACCTTTTGTTCAAACCGGCGATATTGCACCTCGAGAGAGATATTCGGGAAATAGAGAAGTTCGCGGCCAGAAGGAGAACCTCCTGGCCGCATTGGCTCGATTCCATGAAGGTATAGCCTATTCCTCGATGGTGATGGCCTCAACCGGGCACTCTTCGGCTGCCTGTCGGCACGTCTCCTCCGCCTCTGCGGGAACGACGTCCACCTTTGCAACAGCAGTATCGTCCTGCATCTCGAATACCTCAGGGCAGGTCTCGACGCACAGTTCACAGCCTGAACACGTATCCTGATCAACGACTGCCTTCATGTTCGCACCCCCTTTCTCCCTTATTTTTCCCACTAAATCAGCGTTTTCGCTTTTCCATTCCCTCTGTTGCTATTAAATGCGGCCAACTGCCCCCAAATAGACGACCGTCTCCCGGCGACCATCAACGCCGATGAGTTGGTTCACCTCATCGTCGTAAAAGGCACCAATCGTGCAACACCCCAATCCCAACGATGTGGCAGCGAGATATAAATTCTGGCCGATATGGCCGGCGTCCAAATAGAGGTACCGATATCCCCTCTCCCGATACTTCCATTTCGTTCTTTCCACCACCGCCGTCCAAACGAAGACAACAGCCGCCTCTCTGCCCATAGATTGATCCAAGGCTGAAGCGGCGATGCCAACCCTGAAATCTCCCTCCGCCAGCTGTTCCAATGCGTTTTTCCCCAGATTGAAATGATAGACACCCGGGCTTAAGGCTATAACGCGGTTGACCACAACATATGTCTCAATTGGGTATAACGCCCCCGCTGAGGGGGTAACCCGAAGCCGAAATTCAAATACGCTTTCCGTAATCCCTTGGGTTGCCCAAATCAACCGGGAAAGCTCCTCAAAGGAAATATCCTCGGGCAAGAAATCCCTGAGGGAACGTCTCCGTGCCATGACTTCCCACAGGGGCCCTCCACCGCCTTTATCGCCGTTCGGGAGGGGAAATCTCCGGATATCCCTCTGGTATTCCTTGAATTCCTCCGGTTTTTTCCTCCAATCCAAAAATCCCCTTGCCATCTTCCCGCGATGGTATTTCGTCTCCTGTTGAAACCGGTCGCCTATGCCAACGTGTTGGGCCACCATGGATATCACCTTAAGAATGGATGTTTAATTATATCTAATCCTGTCGAAACTGCAATTACCAGCTTGACAAAAATTTCACAATATGATCTGGTAAGACAATCGAATCCAGAGGCAGGGGAGAACTTTCAATGGGTAGTGACTTTTTGAAAAGCGTATCCTTGAAATCCCTCAGCTCTTCTCACCTGGAGGGCATTGTCCAAATAGATCACAGGATATTGGGAAAAAGACGTCAGTCCTTTTGGAAAAGGAAGGTAAGCGCGGCTGAATCCAACGTTCCCCCCACGGGCGTAGTAGCTGAACTGGACAACAAGGTCATCGGATTCATATTGGGAGAGGTCAGCGGCTGGGAATTTGGCGTGCCCGCCTCGGTGGGCTGGATCGACACCATAGGTGTTGACCCTCAATATCAGAAACAGGGCGTTGCAAAGGCCTTAATGGGGGAGCTCATCAAGAACTTCAGGAAGGCAGGCGTGAGAAATATATATACCTTGGTCAACTGGAGCGATTGGGACTTACTCCAATTCTTCAGACGGATGGGCTTTACCCGGGGCGATATGATCAACCTCGAACTCAAGACTTAGTACCCCCAAATCCCTCTCCTCACAGGCTTTTCAAAATTCACACTATAAGGTGAAACGGCAAGAGGGCGGGACGTCTCAGAAGGTCCCCAAATCGCGTAGCCCGTCCAGTTGAGGCCGGTCCATTCCTTTGTGTTGGATGAGTACTTTGAACACATCCCCCATTCCCCCATCGGGAATAATCAGGGTCTTCATGGCCAATCGCTGTCTGATCACATCGAGGGGGGATTCGCGTTCTCCCAATATTTGCTGGGCCTCTTCCAAAAATCCCAAATTGATTAAGAACCGAGATTGAGTGGTGAGGCCTGTCCTGCAAAGGCCTATCTCCTTCCCCTTGTTCATCAGGCTGGTGAAATCGACATGAGAGGTTATATCCTGGAATCCGACCCGCTCGTACGGATTATCATTCCAGGTATGCCTATAGTAGCAGAGGAGTGTTCCATTCCTCCGTAAAGGTGAATAGAGGATCTCCGCCTCATGGCCATAGTCGATTGTTATGACGAATCCCTCCGTTAAGATTCGACCCACCATTTCCATCCATTGAAGGGCTGCCAAGTTCACCTCGGCTCGTTGTCCCTCATCCAAGACCATACCGAGCTTCCGGAAATAGCCCTCGAGCTCATCCGAGGATGGTTCACCGAGCTCCTCGCGAAATCCCCCGGCTTCAGAGGTTACATAGATTTCCCGGAGATGGCCATCCCTGAGGGTGACCACGTGAACCGGAAACGAATCAATGAACTCATTGGAGAGGATGCATCCGCGAACTCGAAAATTCCCGGATTCAAACTCCTGCGGGTTGATCCATTGTACCCTTCCCCCGAGCCCATCTCCCGAGAGGAGGGCTTCTCCCTCTTCCCGGGAAAACGGGCTCATCTCCACCATTTGGTAGGATAAACTTTCGAAAAAATCCGGCTGTTCCCCACGAAGATAGGTGAGGATGTCGTAACAGAGGAGGCCTTTTCCCGAACCGAATTCCACGATAGGGAACTGGGGATTTTTTCCCATGTGAACCCACATCTGATGTATCTGCTTGGCGATCATCCGTCCAAATATGGGATGAACACAAGGACTGGTGTAATAGTCACCGTCCTTTCCGATCTTCTCCTCATTTGACCGATAGTATCCGTACAGCGGGTGATAGAGGCAGAGGTTCATGAACTCCCGGAAGGTTATCCTGCCCCTCCTCCCAATGCGATGAAGGATCGCCCTCCTTAATCCCCGGTTTTCTGATCCGCTCCCTGGTTTCATCTTTCCCCTAACTACGACTCATCGATACATTTACAATCTCATCCCCTCTGGAACGGTAATCCCCTTATCCATGATGGTCCTCCGGATCCTCGCGTCCCGCCCTGCGGAGGCTCCCTCCAGGATAATGGAATCCGTCACTTCAGCATAACTGTGAATCTGAACATTGGGGCCGAGGATCGAATGCTCTACCCTACCGCCACTGACGATACAGCCCCCGGACCATTATCTCGGTATTGAAGACATAGATTCCCATTGAGGCCAATATCGCCTCGGGATTCCCGGGAAGGGTCCTGGGATGCTCCGGTTTCTCCTGAAACCCAACCACGCGGTACTCATCGTCCACCTCAATCACCCCGAATTCCCTCGATGTGCTGCTTGGCATCTGGATGGTGCCAACGGTCAGGTCAGCCTCCTTTTCCAGGTGATATTGAATCATCTCGTTATAGTCCATCTTATAGACGTGATCCCCCGAGAGGATGAGGACCAAATCCGGTTTCTCCTCCTGAAGGGTATAGAAGTTCTGGAAAACGGCATCAGCCGTCCCCTTATACCAGCTTTCGTCCAACCTCTGTTGCGCCGGGATGAGGCTGATGAACTCCCCCAATTGGCTGCTGAACATGTTCCACCCCAGCTGAATATGGCGATTCAAGGATATGGATTTATACTGGGTCAGGACACAGATCCTCCTGACGTTGGAGTTGACGCAGTTACTGAGGGTGAAGTCGATGATTCGGTAAATACCCCCGAAGGGAACCGCAGGCTTCGTCCTGTCTCTGGTCAGGGGATAGAGCCTCTCCCCCTTTCCCCCTGCCAGAATCATTGCCAATATCTTCTTCATGGTCATTCCCCCAGAGCACTGCTGCCGTAGATGAGGAGCTTTGCGGGGTATCGCACCTCCTCAGGCACGTTTTCTCTGCTCAATTGCCGCTTTGCAGTCCGCACAGATGAATCGTGGGAGGGTTCTCGGATATTCAACCGTTTCCCTCCCCAAACCCCAGTCCACGATATCGGCGACCAGAAGCTCCTCCCTGAAGAGATGATCCATACAGAGCCCCATTCCGCATATGATGCAAATGACTGCTGCTTCTTCATCCACGCCCTTTTTCGCGCACTGATAACATCTCATGATCCATACCTCCACCCTGGCCTATCAAGGTAGAAATCTATCAAAGGCCTTTTCCAAAAACAACTCCCCTGGCGATCCCTCGAATCCGCCTGAACGGGGACCATCGCCGAGCTCCATTTCATCGATGCGATTGTCAAATGGTGCAAGGACCCGGGTGCAGGAAAGGTTGCCATCCGGAAACGTCCCAGCAACTATGTGTCCGGGGCTCGACCGGTGGGTGTTTCACACAGACATGCTATAGGAAGGTGGTGTAACTCGGATCCGGGAAGATTCCCCATCTTTTAGCTAGACCTTACCCTTTTCTCGGCTATAAGCCAACAGCCCACCGGCCAAAAGTATCTCAAGGAGGCGGGATGAAAGGTCCAGGCGGGTTTCGATCACGAATCCCTTGCTCGTGTTCTCCAGCGAAGGGCTTTTCCCCTGCTGCAGCAGCTGGATGAGGTTCTTGATACGCAACCGGTCCCCGGGGGAGAAGCGATCGAGGTCTTCCCCGGAGGCCAATTCCAAGGGCAGGATCCCGAAGTTGACGAGGTTAGCCCTGTGGATGCGGGCAAAGGACTGGGCAATAACGGCTCGGATCCCCAGGTAGCGGGGGCCAAGGGCCGCATGTTCCCGGCTTGAGCCCTGACCGTAGTTCTTCCCTCCCAGCACGAATCCCCCACCCTTTTCCTCGGCCCGGCTCACGAAATCCGGGTCGGTGCTGGCGAAAACATAACGGGAAATAGCCGGAATGTTGGAGCGTAAGGGCAGAATTTTCGCTCCAGCGGGAAGGATGTCATCGGTGGTTATATTGTCACCCACTTTGAGCAGGACCTCTCCTTCCAGTACGTCTGGCATGGGCTCGAACTGGGGCAGAGGCTTGATGTTAGGCCCTCGGATGATCTCAATATCCTCACCCTTCGGGGTGGGGGGGACGATCATCCGGTCATCCACGAGAAATCGCTCCGGCAATGCCACACTCAACGGCTCCCCCAAGTCCCGAGGATCCGTGATCACACCGCGAAGGGCGGAAGCACCTGCGGTCTCAGGGCTGACCAGGTAGACGAACGCATCCAGAGTGCCGCTCCTGCCCCGGAAGTTCCGATTGAAGGTGCGCAAGCATATCCCCCCTGAGCAGGGCGCCTGGCCCATCCCGGCACAGGGACCACAGGCGCACTCCAGTACGCGAGCTCCGGCTGCGATCATATCCCCCAAGGAACCGCTATCGGCCAGCTCCCGCAAGACCTGCCGTGAGCCCGGGGAGATAACGAGGCTTACCCCCGGAGGAATCACGCCTCCACGCAGAATGGCGGCTACCCTTAACATATCCTCCAACGAGGAATTGGTGCAGGAGCCAATGGCTACCTGATCGATCTTTCGCCCCTGCTCCTCCCTCACCGGAGCCACATTGTCCGGAGAATGAGGCCGAGCCAGCAATGGCTCGATCTTGCCGAGGTCAAGGACCAACTCCTCATCATAGGACGCATGAGGATCCGCCCGGACCTCCCGCCACTCACCCTCCCGAGCCTGACCGCGAAAGTAACGGTAAGTCTCCTCATCACTGGGAAAGACGGCAGTAACCGCACCGAGTTCAATGCTCATGTTCGCAATGGTGGCCCGCTGGGTAGCACTCACCTTGTTCACCCCTGGTCCGCTGAATTCCAGGATCTTCCCCCGGCCGCCCGTGACGGACATCCGCCGCAGAAGCTCCAGGATCACGTCCTTGCCCGAGGACCAGGGAGGGAGTTCACCCTTAAGCTCCACCTTGAGCACCTGTGGCATTGTCAGGTAAAAGGGGCCGCCGGCCATGGCTGCGGCGACATCCAGACCTCCCGCGCCTATGGCCAACATGCCCACTCCGCCGCAGGTTGTGGTATGGCTATCCGATCCCAGCAGGGTATCCCCAGGAACCGAAAACCGCTCCAAATTGACCTGATGGCAGATGCCATTGCCCGGCCGGGAAAAGTACAGCCCGAACTTTCGGCAGGCGGACTCGATGAACAGGTGGTCATCCATGCTCTCGAAACCCGTTTGCAGCGTATTGTGGTCGACATAAGCCACGGACCTCTTTGCCCGCACCCTCGGGATCCCCATGGCTTCGAACTGCAATAGAGCCATGGTGCCGGTAGCATCCTGAATCAGGGTGTGGTCAATAGTAATTCCCATCTCGTTCCCCGGATCCAGGGTACCGGATACCAAGTGGGACCCCATGATCTTCTGGACGATATTCTTTCCCATAACCTATATCCCTTGCGGCTTACATGTTCTTAACAATTGCTTCTGCGAACTGCGAGCACTTTACCAGGGAGGCTCCCTCCATCTGCCGGGCCAGGTCATAGGTAACTGTCTTCTGGGCGATGGTTCGGGCCAAACCCTCCCGTACGCGTTCCGCTGCCTCCCTCCAGCCCAGATATTCAAACAACATAACCCCGGAGAGGATAAGGGAGCTGGGATTGGCCCTGTCCTGCCCCGCGTACTTGGGCGCAGTGCCGTGTGTGGCTTCAAACACCGCGCACTCATCGCCGATGTTGGCCCCCGGTGCCATACCTAACCCTCCCACCTGGGCAGCCAGTGCGTCCGAAATATAGTCGCCGTTGAGATTCGTGGTAGCGATAACATGATACTCCTCGGGCCTGGTGAGCACTTGTTGGAACATATTGTCCGCAATACGATCCTTAATTATCACCTTGCCTTCGGCCGTCTGGCCTCCGGACAGATCTACTTCGGCAACGGTTTCTTCTGCAAATTCCTCCCTGGCAATGTTATAACCCCACTCCCTGAACCCCCCCTCTGTGAACTTCATGATGTTCCCCTTGTGCATAAGGGTAACCGAGGGGAATCCGTTATCGATGGCATACTGAACGGCCTTGCGGATAAGGCGCCGCGATCCCTTGGGGCTCACCGGTTTGATCCCTATTGCCGATTCGTCCGGAGTCTCCTCGCCGAGGGTGCCGCGAAGGAAGGCTCGAAGCTTTTCCGCCTCGGGGCTCCCCGAGGCAAACTCGATGCCCGCATACACATCCTCGTTGTTCTCCCGAAATACCACCATGTTCACCCGCTCCGGGTTCCTCATGGGACTCGGAACCCCCGGGATGTACTGAACGGGCCGGATACATGCGTACAGGTCGAGCTCCTGGCGTATCGTGACATTGAGAGAGCGGAATCCTTCCCCCACGGGTGTGGTGAGGGGGCCCTTAAGAGCAACCCTGAGCCCTTGGATGGTTTCCAGGGTTTCCGGGGGGAGCCAGCTGCCGGTTTCCCGGAAGGCCTTCTCCCCTGCCAGAACCTCCCTCCACGAAATCCGCTTTCCACCAGCATACGCGGCACCCACGGCCGCATCCAGAACCCTGTGGGTAGCCCGCCATATGTCCGGGCCCGTTCCATCTCCCTCAATGAAGGCAACGGTCGGAGAATCCTCTGTACGCTCCATTACTTCCCTCCTCCTTTATAAAAATATTTCTCCGGAACGTAGACATACCCGTCCATCAATCGCCGCGCCGTACGGCACAGCACCGCCTCCTGATACTCAAAGCTGCTTCCCTTGCTCTCAAGTTCAGCCCCAACTGGAATGATCCCCCCGGGATGCCCCAGGCGAATCTCCTTCGATTCACGGGCCGTATCGTCCAGTACCTCACTGACAACGGTACCCTCGATCTTAGCCGCGCCCGCCGTACAGATAGCCCCGGTAGCCGCATATGCCTTATGCAACGTGCCCATCGACATGATCCGAGCGACCACGTCAACCTCGCCTTTTCCAATCATTTGCCCGGTTACGGCCTTATAATCCTGAGGGCCGGTCACGAAGGCGATTTTGGGAACATCCTGACTGATTTCACTGGCCTCTTCAGGAGTTGAAGCAAGGCCCAGCATCACGGCTCCCCTGCTCCGGATGGCCTCAAGCCTCTGCCTGATTTCAGCGCTCCCGTCAACCTCATAGATTTCAGTGCCCGTGAGGCCAAGATCTCTCGCCCGAACGAACACAACAGGGTTAGCTGCATCGACAATGGAGACGACAATCTCACCGAGACCGGGTACCTCTATTACGTCGGTCACATTGCCCGTGGGCAAGAGCTCCCCGCTCACCGAACCGCCGGGATCGATGAAATGGAGCGTTACCTTCCCTCCCGTACCGGGGACACCATCAATGGCATAATCGCCCTCTTCATTGTAGAGACCATCCTTCACCGGAACCTCCGCAATGATGAGTTTTCTCGTATTCGTTTGGTATATTCGTACATGCATAACCGGTTCTTCCGCGGCCACCAACCCTTCATCAACGGCGAAGGGGCCCACAGCAGATGAGATATTTCCGCAGTTTCCCTGATAGCCGATTTTCGGCTTGTCGATGGAAACCTGACCGAAATTATAGTTAACATCGTAATTCGGGTCCCTCGAGGGACTTATAATAGCTAATTTGCTCGTGGTGGAGACGGCCCCACCCATGCCGTTAATTTGGCGACGATTAGGATCGGGGCTTCCATAGGCCGCCAGGATCACCCGGTCCCTAATCTCCAGATCCCTCGGCAGATGATTTTCATGAAAGAAGACGGCCTTGCTCGTGCCACCCCTCATATATACAGCCGGTATTTTTACCTGCATCGCCTGACCTCCTCGTTCGCAATGACCCGATGAGCTCTGACCGAAGGGACCTACGTCTCATCCCTTCCGGCTGCTTTTTAAGAACAACTTCCAAACGATGTCCATTGTTCCACACGTTGCGCCCCAAAGTCAAGTTCGGCAAATGTATCTTGGCATCACCGGCATTGATACCGAGTTTTTGCTTGACAAGAAAAGTGATTCTTACTATGAACGTACTAGACCAGGAAAGGGGGTGATATCACAGGCATGAGCGGGATAAAAAACATACTCTCAGGAAACGAAAGGAGGAAGAAAATGAAACACTATGTAAGGATTTTGTCTGCTATTATAGCACTTGGCTTGGTAATGGGGATTCCGGGCATTGAGAAAGCCTATGCGGAATACCCCGAGAAGATGATTACCTATGTCTGCGTTTTTAAGGCGGGGGGTGGGACAGACCGTTGGGCCCGCATCATGTCTTCCGCAGCCATAGACTGTTTTGGTCAGCCATGGCATGTGGTGAATATTCCCGGGGCCGATGGTATTGTCGGCTGGAGGGAAGCACTGAAGAAACCGGCTGACGGCTACACCGTAGTCCAGGGGAGCTCCACCCCGGTCATCGCATTATTGAGGGAGGAAAAACCTCCCATCAAGCCTTATGATATCAAGATCGTATGCTATGTCTCCGCTTTCAGGGCGGTACTGGTAAGCAAGCCCGATGCGCCCTGGGCGACGTGGGAGGGGCTGAAAAAGTATGCCAAGAAAAATCCGGGCAAGCTCACCGTGGGAGGGACCACCTCTCTCCTCATGGGGCAGGCTAACCTGTTCGATCAGGCCGGTCTGAAGGTGAACCTGGTTCCCTACAGTAGTACCTCTGATGCCGTAGCCGATTTCCTGGGGGGACATATCGACACCGCTTCCACAACGTTCTCGACCGCTAAGACTATCATCCCGGACGAAGCCGTCGCGGTAATCAATACCAGTGAAATCCCCATTAAAGTTAAAGGGTTTGAGAATCTTCCCAATGCGAAGGAGCTCGGCTATGAAGGAATGGCTTTTCCCAGGTGGGTTGGTGTCCACCCCAATACCCCCGATGAAATAGTAAAGCTCATCTCGGACAAGATGGACTGCGTCCTCAAACACAAATCGGTGAAAAAGCTCATCGGCAAAATGGGGGAGGAAATCATATTCATCCCTCATGCCGAGGCCCAAGAGGCCTACAAGAAGATGGTTGAGGGGATGCGGAAGGCAATCAAGCTGCTATAAAGGGGAGTTGCCTGAAGGGAGTTCAGGTTGGCTTTGGTCAACCTGAACTCCCAGGGATCGGGAACAGTCAATGAAAAGACCTCGGGAGTGGGTAAGGTCCAACCAGGGGGTTGGCTTCGTATTAACGGTGGTACTCATTGCCTTTCTCATCTATCTTGAACTCCGCCCCTGGGTTCATAGAGAAGTTCGCGATGGATTTACCCTTGGATTCTTCCCTCTTCTCGCTGTAGTTCTCCTCCTTGTCTTCTCCCTCATGTTAATGGTCGATGG